>CAZACH010000058.1:0-10307 GCA_964483275.1 uncultured Sphingomonadaceae bacterium
TTCCATGAACGCGACGGCATCATCCGCTTCAAAATAATACATCGACAGATATTGGAACTGATTGTCCATCTCGAACGGGAACATGTGCGGCACGTCCACGGCCTTGAACCGACCGAGCGGTATCAGGCCGGGCAGGGACTTGTAGGTCGGATAGGCGACATTGTTGTACCAGTCATTATATTCGGCGTCTTTTCCCGGAACCGGGTTGGTCATCGCCAGCAGGACATGTTTGGCCATGGTCATTCTCTCCCGTTTTAATATTGTCTCTGTCGATCCGACCTAGGCGGCGTCCTCGCCGTTCCCGGCCCATGGGAAGCGGAACCCGCATTCGCCGAGGCCATAGCCCTTGGTGCCGTCCGCCAGCGTATATTCCATCATGTGCTCGGTCAGCACATAGGTGTCGAACGGGAAACTCCAGCGATATAGCCGCTTGGCGGTGAAGGCGTAGCGCTCGCCGTCGGCGCCGGTCACGACCCAGTCCATGCCTTTCAGGGTCATGTCGTCGTCTTCGTAGATATTGCGGTCGACGATCTCGCGGACCGGCGACCATTTGCCGTCCTTGCCGATCATCCGGATATAGGCGTGCTGCCCGTCGATCGACGTGCCATGGGTGGCGACGATCGAAAGGCCGTTGTCGAAGATCGGCCAGGCAAGTCGGTAATGCTTGATATAGTCCCAGTTCCGGGGGCCGACCGCAATGTCGCGGAAGCCCTTGCCGTCGATCCTGATGACCTCGCCGTCCCGCAGCCGGATCGTGCCGGTCACGCCGCAGGTTCCCTCCATGTGGACATGCGCGATTTCCTTGGCGAAGCCGTCATCCTCGCCGGCCTGGGTCAGGTCGATCGCATCCTGCATCGGCAGGATCGCGTTCCATTCCAGATCGACCGCGAAATCGGGATTGTCGAATTCCACCCGCGCCCGCTTCAACCGCTCCAGCGAGGTGAGGCGGATGCCGGCGATTTCGAGGCCGTCGCTCAAGCGCTTGTCGACATAGGGCAGGTTCATGTTGATGCGCGTGAAAAGCGGCTTGCCGTCACGAAAGAAGGCGAACCAGCAATTCGACTCGCGCAGGTTCTCCAGGATTCCGATGCGGATAAAGCAGCCGGTCCGCGCCGCCGGATCATAGAAATTGAAATAGAAGCTCTGGTTCCAGCGCGGATGATCATTGGCCTGACAATAGCCTTCGGGGTTCAGCTCGGCGGTGTTCGTCACGCGATACTCTCCTATTTGGCTTTGCTTCGGTTGTTTCTATGCTTCAGGTGGCCGCGTCGCGGCCTGTGACATGGCGGAGCAGCGCTTCCAGATCGTCCGGCAGCGTATCGCCGCGCCATGCGACATGCTGGTCGGGGCGCACGAGCAGCAGGTCGCGCTCGTAAAGGCCGCGCAGGTCGGGTCGGTCCAGCCGCGCGATCGTCAGCGGGATGCCGAGGTCCGCGGCGGCTTTCTCGATGGCGCCGCTGTCGACGTCGGTCAGCGCGACGAGCGTGAACCAGAGGCCGAGCTTGTCGTGGAGCGAGCTGCCGTCGGCGAGGAAGATGTGCGGCAGGCGCGCGCCCGGCCAGGTGGTCGGGTGATAGGTCAGCGGGTCGATTGCCGGCGGGTTCGGCTCCGTGCAGACGACCGGCGATTGGTCGTAGCGATAGCCGAACTCGACCCCCCAGCTCTCATTCTCGGCATTGCCCAGCGCCGCGATCTTGCGGCCGGCCTCGGCGCGCCGCGCATCGGCCTCGGGGCCTTCGCCGGTCAGGTCGCCGGCCTCGGCATAGACCTCGCCGATCGCGAGGCGGACGTCCATGTGGCGCCGGGCGGCTTCGAGATGCCACCATGCGGTCGGCAGGCGTTCGGCCTCATAGGCGTCGAGCAGCGTGTCGCCGCCCCAGCCCTGGATGCAGGCGGCGAGCACCCATGACAGCGCCGCCGCGTCGGCAATGCCCGAGTTCATGCCATAGCCGCCCGTCGGAATGAACTGGTGGGCGCTGTCGCCGGCCAGCAGCGCGCGGCCTTTTCGATAATGTTGCGCGACAACGAAGTTCGCGGTCCACGGGTTGGCCTGGAGAATCTCATAGTCGAACTTGGTGCCGACCCAGCCTTCCAGAACATCTTCCGGCCGCATGTCCTCGATGCCGAGACCGGGGATCAGCCACGCCTGAAGCGTGTAGATGTCGTGATCGTTCTGGGCGATGATCGTCCCGCCGCCGGTCTGAAGATGATAGACCGGCCCCCAGCGCTGGAGCAGATCGCGCGCGTCGGTGCGGAAGTGCACCATATGGGCGCCCGCGACCGCCATTTCGCCGTCAAGCTCGATGCCCAGCGCGCGCCGCACCCGGCTGCCGCCGCCGTCGCAGCCGGCCAGATACTGGCAGCGCACCAACTCCGTCTCGCCGCTTGCCGAATCGCTGACTTCCGCCGTGACGCCATCGTCGTCCTGCGTGACGATCCGTTCGAACGTGGTGCCGAACCGGACGGTGATCAGCGGACTCGCGTCCACCGCTTCCTTCAGGACCGGCTCGATCTCGACCTGGCTGACGCGGAGCGGCGGCTCGCTGGCATGGGCGCCGGTATTTTCCGCCCGGATGATCGCCCGCTTGTCGTCCGCGGACGGATAATGGAAACGATGAAGCTCGTGCCCGACCAGGTTCGTGACCCATGAGATATCGAAGGCGTTCGCCCGGGGGACCCCCGCGTCGCGCAGCTTTTCGGCGATTCCGAGCCGCTTGAACAGCTCCATACTGCGCGCATTGGTCAAGTCCATCTTGGGGTGGCGGGTCGTGGCCTGATTCCGCTCGACCAGCATGGACGGAACGCCGTAACGCGCCAGGTTGAGCGCCAGCGTCATGCCGACGGGGCCACCGCCCGCTATAAGTACTGGAGTTTCAATTGAATCGCCCATGCAGAAATCCACCTCTGTCAGCGCTTTGCTTGCCCCGTCCCGCAGCGGGGTCGTTGCCATCCGGTGAGGCAAAAGATGATATGCCGCCCTATTTTTACAAACCAGATGGTCAGTTATGTGCTAGAAAGCGGCATGGACGTCAAGCGGCTTGCGACGCTGCACCGCGTGTCGTTCCGGTCGAACGGCGCGCGTGGGGTTTGCATTCGCGGGATCGTGCTGCCACTAGATTTGTGACCTGATATAGGGACGACTGGAATGAAGGCAGAGAGCAAGCGGCAGGCGACCAAGGCGGCCGGTTCGAAGGCGGGCAAGTCCGCGCGTGGCGGGCGCACCGCTGTTCGACTGGTCGATGATGGCGCGGCCGCGCCCAGGCCGGCGCCGCGCCGGCAGGACGGCAAGCAGCGCCGCGGCGAGGAGGTCCGCGCCCGAATCCTTCAGGCCGCACTGGAATGTTTCGGCGCTTTCGGTTTCGAGGGCACGTCGACGCGCGCCGTGGCGGAACGCGCCGATGTGACGCACACGCTGGTGCTCTATCACTTCCAGTCGAAGGATCTGCTGTGGATCGCGACGATGGAATCGGCGCTGAGCCAATATGCCGAGGTGATAAAGGAGGATCTCGAACGGGCGAAGGAAAGGACGGCGAAGGAAGCGCTGGCCTCGTTCATCGAGCAGTTCGTGCGGATGTCGGCGGCGCAACCGCAGATCCACCGGATTCTGACGACCGAAGGGAATCAGGGCACCCCGCGACTCGAATGGATCATCGAAAATTTCATTCGCTGGCACTTCACCGCGATCCGCGACCTCATCCGCCGGGGGCAGGCCGAAGGCACGGTGCGCGAATGCGACCCGGCGCGCCTCTATTATCTGATCATCGGCGCCGGCGGCACGCCGTTCACCTTGTCGACCGAATATAAGGCGACGACGGGGCGGGACGTGTTTTCCGACAGCGAAATCCTGCGCAACATCGCCTTCATCTATGAAATCGTGTTCACCTGAGCGGCGGTTGCGCCTTTGGTGTTGACCATTTGAACTGTTAAGAGCATCTTCCGACGATATCGAAGCGGGGCGGTCGCGCGGCATCTGATGTCGTGATGCGATCCGCGCTCGCCGGAATCACGCGCTCGGAGGGGTGAAAAATGGCATTGGACGTCGTGGCGGGGGATGGCGTGACCGACCCGAAGATAATCTCCCCGGCGAAGCTGGCGCATTTCGTCATCCGCACATCGCGCTTCGAGGAGCTTGTCGACTGGTACATGACGGTGCTTGGCGCCGTGCCGGCGTTCAAGAACGATATTCTGGCGTTCCTTTCGTACGACGAGGAGCATCACCGCGTCGCGATCCTCAATGTGCCGGACCTCAAGCCCCAGCCCGAGGGTGTCGTCGGCGTTCACCATAACGCTTTCACCTATGCGACGCTGGCCGACCTGCTCGCCACCTATGAACGGCTGCGCGACAAGGGAATAAAGCCGATCTTTCCGATCAATCATGGTCCGACGACGTCGATGTATTACGCCGACCCGGATGGCAATCAGATCGAGTTGCAGGTCGACAATTACGATACGATCGAGGAAGCGACCGCCTTCTTCTATTCGGAGGCCTTTGCCGAAAATCCGATCGGCGTCGAATTCGATCCCGAGGATCTGATCCGCCGGCTTCGCAGCGGCGAATCGGAAGCGGATGTCAAGCGTCGTCCAGACATCGGCAAGCGTGGCCTTGCCGATATCAAGTTGCGCTAAGACCATGGCAGGGAAAATCTCGCTGAGCGTGGACGATCGCCTGGCCGCGATTGATCTCGTGAACCGCTTCTTCTTTCTCGTCGACAAAGGCCGCGCCGCCGAGACTGCCGCGCTGTTCGCCGCGGACGGATCGCTTACCTTCGGCCCCGGGTCGCCGAAGCCGGGAACTGTCGCGGGCGGAGATATTCCGGCGGCAATGACGGCGCGGCAAGCGCAGGCGCATGTCACGACCCGCCATGTTCTCAGTAATCAGGCGGTGACGCCGCTCGATGACGGAACGATCGCGGTTTATTCGCTGCTGACCCTGTTCCGTTCCGAGGACGAGACGCGCGACAGCTATCCCGCCTCGATTGCGGATATAGACGATATTCTTGTTCGCGTCGGTGCCGATTGGCGGATCAAGGCCCGGACCGTTTCTCCGGTATTCAACCGGGCCTGACACCGGCCCGCATTCCGGCAAGCACGACAACGCCGCGACAATGGCGGCGGGCAAGGCGAGGAGAGCATTGCATGGCAGGCAGACTGGACGGCAAGATCGCGATCATAACCGGGGCGGGCAGCGGCATCGGCGCGGCGCACGCCCGCATCTTCGCCCGCGAAGGCGCGAAGGTCGCGGTCACCGACATTCGTGAAAGCGTGGGGCTGGCGGTGGTCGAGCAGATCGGCCAGGCGGGCGGGGAGGCGATCTTCCTTCACCACGACGTCGCGTCGGAGGAAAGCTGGGCGTCGGTGGTCGAGCAGGTTGCCGGCAAGTTCGGCGGCATCACCACGCTGGTGAACAATGCCGGTCTCAACCACATGCGCGGTGTGGAGGACGAGACGGTGGAGGGCTGGAATCACATCGTCTCGATCGACCAGACCGGCACCTGGCTCGGCATGAAGGCGGCGATGCCGCATCTGCGGGCGAGCGGGAACGGCGCGATCGTCAATATCTCCTCGATCCTGGGGATCATGGCGACCGTGACCTGCCTGTCCTTCCACGCCGCCAAGGGCGCGGTGCGGATGATGAGCAAGGCGGCGGCGCAGGAATATGCCGATCGCGGCGTGCGGGTGAACTCGATCTATCCCGGCATGATCGACACGCCGCAACTCGACACCATGCTGCCCGATGAGCGCGAGATGATCCGCACGTCGATTCCGATGAAGCGGATCGGCCTGCCCGAGGAGGTGGCGAACTGTTCGCTGTTCCTCTGTTCCGATGAGGCGAGTTACGTAACCGGCGCCGAAATCATCGTCGACGGCGGCCTTCGCCCCGGTTGATCCGGCCGCGTTCAGGAAAAGCGGAATAACCGAACGGAGGGAGACGGACATGCAGGCGGATGTGGTGGTGGTGGGTTCCGGGGCGGCCGGACTGACGGCGGCGGTGACGGCCGCGAAAGCCGGGTTGAAGGTCATCGTTCTGGAGGCGACCGCCGTATTCGGTGGCACGACCGCCTTCTCCGGCGGTGGCGTCTGGATTCCGGCCAACCACCATATGGGCGAGCTTGGCGTTTCCGACAGTCTGGAAGAAGCCGAGACTTATCTGAAAGCCGTTCTCGGCAACTTCTATGATGAAGACAAGATCGGGACCTATATTCGGACCGCGCCGGAAATGCTCCGCTATATGGAGCAGAACAGCGATGTCCTGCTAACCGCCAGCACCATTCCGGATTACGCCCCGGATGCGCCGGGCTGGAAGACCGGCCGCTGCCTGCTGGCCGCCGATTTCGATGGCGCGAAGCTCGGGGACGATTTCGACAAGGTCCGCGCGCCGATCCCGGAGATGGGCCTGTTTTCCAGCATGCAGGTCACTCCGGCGGACGCCTATCGGCTTCAGCACTGGACGTCCTCACTGTCGGAGGCCCTGTTCGCGGCGAAGCGGGTCGGCCGCTACGCGCTCGACCGGCTGCGTGGCCGGCGCGGGCGGCATATGGCGAACGGCAATGCGCTGGCCGGGCGGCTGTTCAAGTCGGCGCGGGATGCAGGCGTGACCTTGCTCGACAATGCCCGTGCGCGCCATCTGGTGGTCGAGGACGGCCGCGTCACCGGCGTCGTCTTCGATCATGACGGCCAGCAGAAGACGGTCGGTGCGGCGCGTGGCGTCGTCCTCGCCAGCGGCGGTTTCGGCGCCAATGAGGAAATGCGGCAGAAATATCTGCCGCAAGCCGCCGCCGGCTGGTCGGTGCAACCGGAAGGCTCCCAGGGCGATGGCATCAAGATGGGGGTCGAGGCAGGTGCCGTCCTCAACGAGGGCAATGCCGCGAACGGCATCTGGGTGCCGGCTTCGGCCTTCAAGCGGCCGGACGGCACGCTCGCCAGATTTCCCTCGCTGGCGTTCGACCGCCACTGCCCCGGCTCGATCATGGTCGATGCGCGCAACGGCCAGCGCTTCGTCGACGAGAGCTTCCACTACCAGAATTTCGGCGAGGCCGCGCTGGAGAAGGGCGTGACCCGCATCTGGATGATCTCCGATGCCGAGGCGGTGGGCAAATATGGCATGGGCATGGTCAAGCCGAAGCCTTTCTCGCCGACGCCATGGGTCAAGAACGGCTATATCAAGGAAGCGCCGACGATCGCGGCGCTGGCCGGCAAGATCGGCCTCGACCCGGCGGTGCTCGAGAAAACCGTGGCGACGTTCAACGCCTATGCCGACGCTGGCAAGGACCCCGATTTCCATCGCGGCGAGAATTATTACTCGGCCTATATGGGCGACGCGTCGCACGGCCCCAATCCCGCGCTGGGCGCCCTGCGCAAGGCGCCTTTCTACGCGCTCGAGGTGCGGCCGAGCGATCTCGGCAACGTCATGGGCCTCAACACCAACGCGAAGGCGCAGGTGGTCAATGCGGACGGCGCGCCGATACCCGGTCTCTACGCGGCCGGACTGGACAACAACTCGATCATGCGGGGTCGCTATCCCGGCGGCGGATCGAGCATCGGGCCGGCCATGACCTTCGGGTACATCGCCGCCCGTCAACTGGCGGAGAATGCGCAATGACCGGCTTTTTCGATCTGACCGGCAAGGTCGCCGTCGTCACCGGCGGCGCATCGGGCATCGGCGCGGCCATCGCCCAGCGGCTGCGCAAGGCCGGCGCGAAGCTGCTGGTCGCGGACCTGACCGACGCGGCCGACCTCGCACGGTCGTGGGATTGCGATTTCCGCCGGACCGACGTGTCCGACGAGGCCGAGGTCGCGGCGATGCTCGACCAGGCGATCACCCTGCACGGCCGGCTCGACATCCTCGTCAACAATGCCGCGATCGCCAACGTCCATCCGATGGGCGAGGCCGATCTGGCGCGGACCGACCGCTATTTCCAGGTCAATGCGCTGGGTGCGCTGTCGGGCATGCGCGAGGCGGCGAAGCGGATGAAGGCGGGTGGCTCGATCATCAGCACCGCGTCGCTCTCGGGCCTGCGCGGCACGCCCGGCTGGGGCGAATATGCGATGTCCAAGGCGGCAGTGGTCGCCGCCACCCAGACCGCGGCGCTCGAGTTCGGGCCGCGGGGCATCCGCGTCAACGCGGTCTGCCCCGGCGCCATCCACACACCGCTGGCGGTGGCGATCAACGGCGACGCGCTCGACAAGGCGATGAAGGTGCTCTCGCCGCTCGGCCGCATCGGCCAGCCCGACGAGATCGCCGCGATGGTCCACTTCCTCGCCAGCGACGACGCCAGCTACGTCACCGGCCAGGCCTATCTCGTCGACGGCGGCTGGAGCATCGGCACGACCATGGCGACCGTCGATCTCGCCCTCGCGGCAGACTAGGGCGCAGGGGGCGAGACTGGCATGGGTGAACCGGGTTTCGAGAAGCTGTCGATGGATGGCAAGGTGACGCTGATCACCGGCGCCGCCAAGGGCATGGGCGCGGCCCACGCGCGCCTGATCGCCGCGCGCGGCGGCACCGTCATCCTGACGGACATTGATCCGCAGGGCGAGCAGACCGCCGCCGAAATCCGCGCATCCGGTGCGGCCGCCGAGTTTATCTTGCACGACGTGACGTCGGAAGATGAATGGAAGACGATCATCAATGGGACGGTCGAAAAATATGGAGGAATCGACGCGCTGGTCAATAATGCCGGCGTCGCGGTGGTGAAATCGGTCGAGGATACCACGCTTGAGGATTATGAGTTCGTCTTCGGCGTCAATTTCAAGGCGGTCTTTCTCGGCTGCCGCGCCGTGCTGCCGGCGATGAAGGCGGCGGGCGGCGGCTCGATCGTCAATATCGGCTCTGCCAGCGCGATGAAGGCGCTGTTCCCGATGCTGTCCCTCTATTCGGCGAGCAAGAGCGCTGTTCGTCTGTTCACCAAGGTCTGCGCCTGGGACTATCGCCAATATGATATCCGCGTGAACGCCGTCCATCCCGGCCTTGTCGAGACGACCCTCAACGAGGAAAATCTCAAAGACCCCGAGATGCGCCGGATGATGATGGGCACGACGATGTTCGACCGCCCCGGCCTGCCCACTGAACTTGCCGAGATGGTCGCGTTTCTTTGCTCGGACGCGTCCTCCTATGTGACGGGCAGCGATTTTGCCGTCGATGGCGGCTGGACGGCCAATTGACAAGGGCCGGCGGGTCCTGCCGGCCCGCCTGTTCAAGCCATCTTGCGCAAACGGTCAGTTAGACATAGCGTCGGCGGATAAGGCGTGAATCGGACGTCATTCCCCAAAGGAGAGTCGCGTGGTCAAGGACAAGGTTGTGATCGTCACGGGTGCGGCGTCGGGCATCGGCCTCACCACCGCGCATGTCCTCGCGGACAATGGCGCGAAGGTGGTCGTCGCGGACATCAACCTGGCGCCCGCCCAGGCCGTCGTCGATGATATCCGCGCCGCCGGCGGCGAGGCGTCCGCCGTCGCCGTGGACGTGACCGACGAGGACAGCGTCGCCGCGATGGTGAAGTTCGCGGTCGACACCTATGGCCGGCTGGACGGCGCCCACAACAATGCCGGCGTCGAGATGATCAACAAGCCGGTCCACGAGATCACCGCCGCCGAATGGAAGCGGGTGATCGACGTCGATCTCACCGGCGTCTTCTATTGCATGAAGCACGAGGTGCTGGCGATGAAGAAGACGGGCGGCGGCTCGATCGTCAACACCTCCTCCGGCGCCGGCATTCGCGGGCAGGTCAACGCGGCGGATTATGTCGCCGCCAAGCATGGCGTGCAGGGGCTGACCAAGGCGGCGGCGAGCGAGGGCGGCGCCACCGGCATCCGCGTCAATTCGGTCAATCCGGGCCTGATCATGACGCCGATGGCGCGCGACCGGCTGATGAACGACCCGGTCTTCTCGCAGGCGCTCGACTATATCCGCTCCCGCCATCATATCGGCCGCTTCGGGGAAACCGTCGAGGTCGCCAATGCGGTGATGTGGCTGCTGTCGGACATGTCCTCCTTCGTCACGGGCTCGCCGCTGCTGGTCGACGGCGGCTACGCGATCTGATCGCGGACCGCTCTTTCCTGCCATCCAAAGGGAAATGATATGGCCAATCTCACCGACCTGATGCCGCCCGATCCGCGCGCCACGCCCGACGAGGCCTTCATTGCGCGCGTGCGTGCCGCCTATCCGGTCGAGGCCGAGATGGACCGGGTGCTGACCCGGAAGCTCAGGCATCGGGCCGGTCCCGGCTAAGCAGCGGGGCCGCTCGAAACGCTGGTGGCGGGCCCCTCGACGCTGATCCGCGCCTACATTGGGGACGACTTCACCATCG
>CAZACH010000059.1:0-9294 GCA_964483275.1 uncultured Sphingomonadaceae bacterium
AGAAGTCGATCGCGCAGTTCAAGCTGCGCGAGGGCATGCCGATCGGCGCGAAGGTCACGCTGCGCCGCGAGCGCATGTACGAGTTCCTCGACCGGCTGATCACGATCGCGCTGCCGCGCGTCCGCGACTTCCGGGGCGTCAACCCCAAGTCGTTCGACGGCAATGGCAATTATGCCATGGGGCTCAAGGAGCAGATCGTGTTCCCCGAGATCAGCTATGACCAGATCGACAAGATCCGGGGCATGGACATCATCATCACGACCACCGCACGCACGGACGACGAAGCCCGGGCGCTGCTGAAGCTGTTCGGCCTGCCTTTCACGGGGCAGACGGACGAACAGAAGCAGGCGGCCTGAGGCAGAAGGGAAGAACTTAAGTCATGGCGAAACTGAGTTCGATCAATAAGAACGAGCGGCGCAAGAAGCTGGTGAAGCAATATGCCGGCAAATATGCGAAGCTCAAGGCGCAGGCGAACGACGAGAGCCTCGATGAAGGCGAACGTCTGATCGCGCGTCTCAAGATGGCGGAACTGCCGCGCAACGCGAACCCGACCCGGGTGCGCAACCGGTGCATGGTCACCGGCCGCTCGCGCGCATATTACCGCAAGTTCAACCTGTCGCGCGTGATGCTGCGGGAACTGGCCAATCATGGCCTGATCCCCGGTGTCATCAAGTCGAGCTGGTAAGGAGGCCAAGGCATGGCCGTGACCGATCCGCTGGGTGACATGCTCACCCGCATCCGCAACGGACAGCGGGCGAAGAAGGACAGCGTCCTTTCGCCGGCGTCGAAGCTTCGCGTGCGCGTCCTCGACGTGCTGCAGCGCGAGGGTTTCATCCGTGGTTATCGTGAGGAGGGCGATGGCGCCCAGCGCGATATCCGCATCGAGCTGAAATATTTCGAGGGCCAGCCCGCGATCCAGCATCTGGCGCGCATCTCGAAGCCGGGCCGCCGGGTCTATTCGGGCGCGCAGGGACTGCCGCGCATCCGCAACGGCCTTGGTATCACCATCGTCTCGACGCCGAAGGGCGTTCTGTCCGACGCGGAAGCGCGCGACCAGAATGTCGGCGGCGAGGTGCTGGCGGAGGTATTCTGATATGTCGCGCATCGGAAAAAAGCCCGTCGCGGTTCCTGCCGGCGTGACCGCCTCGATCAATGACGGCGTGCTGTCGGTGAAGGGGCCGAAGGGCACCTTGTCGATGCCGACGCTCGACGAGATCAATTACGGCATCGAGGATGGCGCGATCAGCGTCCAGCCCGCCAACGAGACCAAGCGCGCCCGCGCCTTCTGGGGCATGCAGCGTACCCGCGTGCAGAACCTGGTCACCGGCGTGACCGAGGGCTTCACCGAGGTCCTCGAGATCACCGGCGTCGGCTATCGCGCCGCCTCGCAGGGCAAGGTCCTCAAGTTGCAGCTCGGCTACAGCCATGATGTCAACTACGAGATCCCGGAAGGCGTGACGATCAAGACGCCCGATCAGACCACGGTCGAGATCAGCGGCAACGACAAGCAGCAGGTCGGGCAGGTTGCCGCCGAGATCCGCCGCTGGCGCAAGCCGGAGCCTTATAAGGGCAAGGGCATCAGGTATCGCGGCGAGTACATCTTCCGCAAGGAAGGGAAGAAGAAGTAATGGCCAAGGGACTTTCACTCTTCGAGAAGCGCCGCCGCCGGGTCCGTACCCAGCTGCGCGTGCGCGCCGGCCTGCGGCCGCGCCTGTCGGTGCACCGTTCGAGCCAGCATATCTATGCGCAGCTGATCGACGATGTCGCCGGCCGCACGGTGGCCTCGGCCTCGACGCTGGAGAAGGACGTGCGCTCGACCTCCGGCGCGACGGCTGCCGCCGCCGCCGAGGTGGGCAAGCGCCTCGCCGAGCGTGCCAAGGCTGCTGGCGTCTCCGCGGTGGTGTTCGACCGCGGCGGCTTCCTGTTCCACGGCCGGGTCAAGGCGCTGGCGGATGCCGCGCGCGAAGGCGGATTGGAGTTCTAAATGGCTGACGAAAACCAGAACCCCCAGGCTGAGGGGCAGGACGCCGCGGCTGCGGCCCCGGCCGAGGCGCAGGGTCGTGGACCGCGTGGCCGTGGTGGACCCGGCGGCGGGCGCGGGCCGGGCGGTGGTCGCGGTGGCGATCGCGGCCGTGGTGGCGACCGCAATCGCGGGCGCCGCGACGATCGCCGTGGCCAGGAGGACGAAGGTCCCGAGCTGATCGAGAAGCTCGTCCACATCAACCGCGTTTCCAAGACGGTGAAGGGCGGCAAGCGCTTCGGCTTCGCGGCGCTGGTCGTGGTCGGCGACGGCAAGGGCCGCGCGGGCTTCGGCCATGGCAAGGCGCGCGAGGTGCCTGAGGCGATCTCGAAGGCGACGGCGGCCGCCAAGAAGGCGATGGTCCGCGTGCCGCTGCGCGAAGGCCGCACGCTGCACCATGACGGCACCGGGCATTTCGGCGCGGGCCGCGTCTATGTCCGCTCGGCCCCGCAGGGCACCGGCATCATCGCCGGCGGTCCGATGCGCGCGGTGTTCGAGAGCCTGGGCGTTGCCGACGTGGTCACCAAGTCGGTGGGAACCAACAACCCCTACAACATGATCCGCGCCACCTTCTCGGCCCTGGTCGAGCAGACCAGCCCGAAGGCGGTGGCGCAGCGGCGCGGCATCAAGATCGCCGATCTGATGGCGCGGCGCGGAGACGTTTCGGCCCGTCAGGCGGTTGCCGAAGCCGAAACGGTTGCGGAGTGAGCGACATGGCCAAGATCAAGGTCACCCAGACCGGATCGCCGATTCGGCGCACCAAGGACCAGCGCGCGACGCTGGTCGGGCTGGGGCTGAACAAGCTGCACCGGACCCGCGAACTGGAGGATACCCCTTCGGTGCGCGGCATGATCCGCAAGGTGCAGCATATGGTGAAGGTGGAAGGCGAATAAGCCTTTCGACGCCGCCCCTGTGGCGGCGGAGCGCGACAGAAGCGAAAGCGAGTGCAAGATTATGACGATCAAGCTTAACGACCTGCGTGACAATGAAGGCGCGCGCAAGGACCGCGTCCGGGTCGGGCGCGGTATCGGTTCGGGCCTCGGCAAGACCGGCGGCCGTGGCCAGAAGGGCCAGAAGAGCCGTTCCGGCGTCTCGATCAAGGGCTTCGAGGGCGGCCAGATGCCGCTCCACATGCGCCTGCCGAAGCGCGGCTTCAACAACATCTTCGCCAAGGACTATGCCGAGGTGAACCTGGGCGCGGTGCAGAAGGCCGTGGATGCGGGCAAGCTGGATAGCGGCAACACCGTCGACCATGCCGCGCTCAAGGCGGCCGGCCTCGCCCGTGGCGGCAAGGACGGCGTGCGCCTGCTCGGCAAGGGCGAATTGACCGCGAAGCTGTCGTTCAAGCTCGCTGGCATTTCCAAGGGCGCGCGTGAAGCGGTTGAAAAGGCTGGCGGTTCGGTCGAGCTGATCGAGATCGTCCCGGCGGCCGAAAAGGCCGCTGCGAAGAAGAACAGCAAGGCGGGCAAGGCAAAAGCCTGACCGCCGCTGCTTCGGGCTTAGACAAGCGCGGACAAGACACTATATGAGGCGGCGGGGGGCAGAGATGCATTCCGCCGTCACGCATTTCCGGGGTCCAACATAATATGGCATCCGCCGCCGAACAGCTTGCCGCCAATATCAACTGGTCGTCCTTTTCCAAGGCGACCGATCTCAAGCAGCGCATCTGGTTCACGATCGGCGCGCTGGTCGTTTTCCGCGCGCTGTCCTATGTGCCGCTGCCGGGCATCGACCCGCAGGCGCTGTCCGACCTGTTCGCGCGGACCCAGGGCGGCGTCGTCGACTTCTTCAACATGTTCTCGGGCGGCGCGCTTGAGCGCATGTCGGTGATCGCGCTCGGCGTGATGCCCTATATCACCGCCTCGATCGTGATCCAGCTGGCGACGTCGATGTCGCCGACGCTCGCCGCGCTGAAGAAGGAAGGCGAGAGCGGGCGCAAGAAGATCAACCAGTATACCCGCTACGGCACGGTGCTGCTGTGCGCGATCCAGGGCTATGGCATCGCGGTCGGTCTGGAGAGTTTCGGCGCATCGCAGGGCATGGGCGCGGTCATCGACCCCGGCATGATGTTCCGCCTGTCGGTGGTGATCACGCTGGTCGGCGGCACGATGTTCCTGATGTGGCTGGGCGAGCAGATCACCGCGCGCGGCATCGGCAACGGCATCTCGCTGATCATCATGGCCGGCATCGTCGCGCATCTGCCGAGCGCCATCGTCGGCATGTTCGAGCAGGGCCGCACCGGCGCGATGTCGCCGCTGCTCATCATCGGCATCATCGTGGTCGCGCTGGTGCTGATCGGCTTCATCTGCTTCATGGAGCGGGCGCAGCGCCGCATCCTGATCCAGTATCCCAAGCGCCAGACGGCGCGCGGCATGCTGCAGGGGGAAAGCTCCCACCTGCCGCTCAAAATCAACACTCCCGGCGTCATCCCGCCGATCTTCGCGTCGTCGCTGCTGCTGATGCCGTTGACGGTGGCCCAGTTTGCCGGACAGCGCACCGAGGGCGAGAGCGTCTGGGGCGACCTGATGATCCAGGTGACGACCGCGCTCCAGCACGGCTCGCCGCTCTACATGGGGCTTTACGCCGCCGGTATCATCTTCTTCTGCTTCTTCTACACGGCGATCGTCTTCAATCCCGAGGAGACGGCGGAGAACCTCAAGAAATATGGCGGCTTCATCCCCGGCATCCGGCCCGGCCAGCGCACCCAGGAATATCTGGACTATGTGCTCACCCGGATCACGGTGATCGGCGCCATCTATCTGACGTTGATCTGCCTGCTGCCCGAGTTCATGATCGCGCGCCTGGCGGTGCCCTTCTATCTCGGCGGCACCAGCCTGCTGATCGTCGTCAACGTCACCATGGACACGGTGACGCAGATCCAGAGCCATTTGCTGGCCCACCAATATGAGGGCCTCATCAAGAAGTCGAAACTGCGTGGGGGGCGTCGTTGAACATCATATTGCTGGGGCCGCCGGGCGCGGGTAAGGGTACGCAGGCGACACGCCTGCAGAACGAGCGCGGCATGGTGCAGCTTTCGACGGGAGACATGCTCCGCGAGGCCGTCGCCAAGGGTACGCCGGTCGGCCTCCAGGCAAAGGCGGTGATGGAATCCGGCGGCCTCGTGTCCGACGATATCGTGTCGGGCATCATCGGCGAGCGACTCGACCGGCCGGATACCGACAAGGGCGTGATCTTCGACGGGTTTCCGCGCACGCGCGCGCAGGCGGAGGCGCTTGACGGGCTGCTCGGCGAACGCGGACGCAAGCTCGACCACGTCATCGAGATCGCCGTCGACGAGGACGCGCTGGTCGATCGAATCACCGGCCGCTACACCTGCGCCAAATGCGGGGAAGGCTATCACGACCGTTACAAGCAGCCCAAGGCCGACGGCGTCTGCGATCGCTGCGCGGGCACCGAGTTCAAGCGCCGCCCCGACGACAATGCCGAAACCGTGCGCACCCGCATGGCGGAATACCGCGCCAAGACCGCACCGATCCTGCCTTATTACGAGGCGCGCGGCCTGGTTTCCCGCGTCGACGGTATGGCCGAGATCGACGCCGTCTATGCGGCGATCCTCGCCATATTGGACGGCGGGCCGGCGGCGCGCTGAGCGCCGGGGTGCGCTCGCGCGACGGCTTGACAGCATGCTGTCGGCCGCCTAGATGCGGCCGTTCCCAATCCATGACGGTCGGCGGCGCTTGTCTGGCGTCCGCCGCTTTTGTTGATCGGTTGTTTTGACGCTTTGAGATGGGGTGCTGGCCCAGGCGCCCTGTGGAGCAGGAGAAAAATCTGTGGCACGTATCGCGGGGGTCAACATCCCCACCAACAAGCGCGTCGAGATCGCGCTCACCTATATCCACGGCATCGGCAACACCACGGCCAAAAAGCTGGCCGCCGAGCTCGGCATTCCGCGGGAGCGCCGGGTCCAGGACCTGACCGACGCCGAGATCCTTCAGATCCGCGAAGCGATCGATCGCGACTATGCCGTCGAGGGCGACCTTCGCCGCCAGACCGCCATCAACATCAAGCGCCTGATGGACCTGGCCTGCTATCGCGGGCTTCGCCATCGCAAGGGCCTGCCGGTCCGTGGCCAGCGCACGCACACCAATGCGCGCACCCGCAAGGGCAAGGCCAAGCCGATCGCCGGCAAGAAGAAGTAAGGAACGGGACAGGTCATGGCACGTGAACCGCAGCGCATTCGCCGTCGCGAGCGCAAGAACATCACCTCGGGCGTCGCGCATGTGAACGCCAGCTTCAACAACACGATGGTCACCATCACCGACGCGCAGGGCAATGCGATCAGCTGGTCCTCGTCGGGCATGATGGGCTTCAAGGGCAGCCGCAAGTCGACGCCCTATGCCGCGCAGGTCGCCGCCGAGGATGCCGGCCGCAAGGCGCAGGAGCATGGCGTGCGCACCATCGAGGTCGAGGTCAAGGGTCCCGGCTCGGGTCGTGAATCGGCGCTGCGCGCGTTGCAGGCGGTCGGATTCCAGATCACCGCCATCCGCGACGTGACGTCGATCCCGCACAACGGCGTTCGTCCGCCGAAGCGGCGCCGCGTCTGATCGTCAGGGCGGGGCGCATGGCGCGTTCCCGCCTATCTTCTTCCGGCGCGTCGCCGCGCCGATCGCTAGGGAGCCGCATGTGGTCATCAACGCGAAGAACTGGCAGGACCTGAAAAAGCCCAACAGCCTCGAGCTGAAGTCGGGCGACCGCAAGCGCAAGGATGTGTTCGTCGCCGAGCCGCTGGAGCGGGGTTTCGGCCTGACGCTGGGCAATGCCCTGCGCCGCGTTCTCCTCTCGTCCCTCCAGGGCGCCGCCGTCACCTCGATCAAGATCGAGGGCGTGCTTCACGAATTCTCCAGCCTCGCCGGCGTTCGGGAGGACGTGACCGACATCGTCCTCAACGTCAAGCAGATCGCGCTGAGGATGCAGGGCGACGGGCCGAAGCGTTTGCAGCTTTCGGTGACCGGCCCCGCCACGGTGACCGCCGGCCTGATCGCCACCACCGGCGATATCGAGGTGATGAACCCGGACCTGGTCATCTGTCATCTCGATGCCGGCGCGGCGCTCAACATGGAGCTGACCGCCGAGCCGGGGAAGGGCTATGTGCCCGCCGTCAACAACCGCCCGGTGGATGCGCCGATCGGCCTGATCCCGGTGGACGCGCTGTATTCGCCGGTCCGCCAGGTCGCCTACAAGGTCGAGAACACCCGCGTCGGCCAGGCGCTGGACTATGACAAGCTGACGCTGACCGTCGAGACCGACGGCACGGTGACGCCCGAGGAGGCGCTGGCCTATGCCGCGCGCATCCTGCAGGACCAGCTGGCGCTGTTCGTGACCTTCGAGGACACGGCGGTTCCGGCCCGCCCGGCCGCCGTCGGCGTTGCCGCCGCGCCGGACGAGGCGCCCGCCGATTCCAACCAGATCAACCGCTATCTGCTCAAGAAGGTGGACGAGCTGGAACTGTCGGTGCGTTCGGCCAACTGCCTGAAGAACGACAATATCATCTATATCGGCGACCTCGTTCAGAAGAGCGAGGCGGAGATGCTCCGCACGCCGAATTTCGGCCGCAAGAGCCTCAACGAGATCAAGGAAGTCCTGAACTCGATGGGTCTCAAGCTCGGCATGGATATTCCGGGCTGGCCGCCCGAGAATATCGAGGAGCT
Source organism: uncultured Sphingomonadaceae bacterium (assembly GCA_964483275.1). Taxonomy (GTDB): domain Bacteria; phylum Pseudomonadota; class Alphaproteobacteria; order Sphingomonadales; family Sphingomonadaceae; genus JBBCJR01. The sequence continues at coordinate 7,690 of CAZACH010000059.1, forward strand.
GGCGAAGAAGCTCGAACAGGAGTTCTGAGCCGATCGGGCGCCCGGCCCCACGGTTGGGGGCGGGCGACCGGCAAAGGGTTTGGGCCTCACCCCGTCGAGGCCTGGTCCGGGGAACCGGCGTGGTGCGCACCGCTTCAGGTGCGGCCCTGCCAGACGGCCCCTGAACGAACGGAGAAGAGAAAATGCGTCATCGTGTAGCCGGCCGTAAACTGCAGCGGACCTCCAGCCACCGCATCGCCCTGTTCCGCAACCAGGCGGCGGCGCTGATCAAGCATGAGCAGATCACCACCACGCTCGCCAAGGCGAAGGAACTTCGCCCCTATGTCGAGAAGCTGGTGACGCTCGCCAAGCGCGGCGGCCTGTCCAACCGCCGTCTGGCCCATGCCCGCCTGCTCGACGACGCGCAGCTGGTCAAGCTGTTCGACGTGCTGGCCGCGCGCTATGCCGACCGCAATGGCGGCTATATCCGCATCATCAAGGCGGGCATCCGCGCCTCCGATGCGGCGTCGATGGCGATCATCGAATTCGTCGACCGCGACACCAGCGCCAAGGGGCAGGACTCCGGCCCGGTCGAGGTTCAGGAAGAAGCCGAAGCGGCCTGATTTCCGCTTCAGCGTGAAAAAAGAAAAGGCCGGGCGCCCATCACGGGTGCCCGGCCTTTTCTTTTGGGCGGATGTTCGTCGCCCGCGATCGGTCATGCGGGGAGGGGGCCTGGGATATTGGGATGCCCTCCGTTCGTCCTGAGCCTGTCGAAGGACGACCGCGCAGGCCTCCTCGCCCGCAAGATACGGAGCGGATCTCGCAGGTTGGTACGGTCGTCCTTCGACAGGCTCAGGACGAACGGAAGTGGGGATGGCCTTAACGACGTGACGTGCTGCGCCGCCTACGGGATAGCTGCTAAGTGAGCGTCGCCAGAACGGCGGGGTTGAAGGGCTTGATGTCGCGCATCGCGCCGCGCTGCACCTTCTTCGCCCAATCGGCGTCGGCGAGCAGGGCGCGGCCGACGGCGACGAGATCGACCTCGTCGCGTTCGAGCATCTGGATGACCGAGTCGATGCGGGCGACGGGCGTGTTGGTGCCCGGCACCATGCCGTCGCGCATTTCCTTTTCGAGGCCAACCGAGCCGACGGTGATGCTCGGCTTGCCGGTGATGCGCTTCGCCCAGCCGGCGAGGTTGAGGGGGCTGTCCGGGAACTCCGGCTGCCAGAAGCGGCGCTGCGAGGCGTGGAAGATGTCGACGCCGGCGTCCGACAGGGGCAGCAGCAGCCGCTCCAGTTCCTGCGGCGTGGTCGCGAGCTTGGCGTCATAATCCTGCAGCTTCCACTGGGAGAAGCGCAGCACGATGGGGAAGTCGGGCGAAACACGCGCGCGGCAGGCTTTGACCAGCTCGACGCCGAACGTCGTGCGGCCGGAGAGGTCGCCGCCCAGTCGGTCGTCGCGGAAATTGGTCTCGTGCCAGAAGAACTGGTCGACCATATAGCCGTGCGCGCCATGAATCTCGACGCCGTCGAAGCCGAGTTTCTCGGCGGTTTCGGCACCCTGGGCATAGGCTTCGATCACCGCCTCGGCTTCGTCGAGGCTCATGCCTTCGCCGACCTTCTCGCC
>CAZACH010000059.1:9304-10196 GCA_964483275.1 uncultured Sphingomonadaceae bacterium
GCATGACGAAACCCGAGGGGCTGACCTTGCGGCTGAGGTCCTCCTCGATCTTCTCATAGATGTGCTCGGCATCGGGCCGCCGGGTGAGGCCGGTGTGCCAGAGCTGCGGCATGATCCGGCCGCCGGCGGCATGGACCTCGTCGACGACGCGGCGCCATCCGGCGAGCGCATCCGCGCCATGGAAGCGCGGCGCATTCTCCTCGTTCGAGGCGGCGTGATGGGGAATCCAGGTCCCTTCGGTGATGATGAGGCCGACGCCGCCCTCGACCCGGCGGCGATAATAGGCGGCGACGTCCGGGCCGGGCACGCCGCCGGGCGAGAAGGTGCGGGTCATCGGCGCCATGACGATGCGGTTGGCAAGCGCGAGCCGGCCGTGGCGGAACGGTCTGAACAGCGGCGCGGCGTCTTCCGGGGTCAGGTCCGGCAGGGTCGTCTGGGTCATGCGGGCATCTCTTGCGTGTGACGGTGGCTGAGAAAATGGGCCGAATGATATGATCGTCCGGCGCTTGTCGCTGGCCCCGCCACCTGGCGGAGCGGGACCATATTCGTTGCCTTCAGCGCAAATCACAATCCCTCCGGCAAGATCGGGCGCGCGCCTTGCCCGACGAAATGGCGGTGGAGCGGCCCGCGCGGGGTGCGCTTCAGGGCGGAGGCGTTATGGTGCGCCATCATCCGACCCCGGCACAAGGAGGCAACAATTACTGACCTGATCGGCACGACCCTCACCGACCGCGCCTGGCTTCAGACCCTGGCATCGCTCGGCCTGTTGCTCGCCGTCGCCTGGCTCGCCAACTGGATCGCCAAGCGCATCGTCTTCAACATCCTCGGCCGGTTCGTCTTCAGCCATCTGCCGGTCGCGGGCGAAACCCGGGCCCTGACCGAAATCGCCCGG
>CAZACH010000060.1:0-10178 GCA_964483275.1 uncultured Sphingomonadaceae bacterium
TCAAGCTGCGTGACGTCAATTCAGGCGCGGAAACCGCGCTTGAGGTCGACGGCGCGTTCGTCGCCATCGGGCATGATCCGGCGACCGGCCTGTTCCGCGGACACCTCAAGCTCGACGATGACGGCTATATCGAGGTGGAGGCCGGCACGACGCGAACCAGCGTCGAGGGCGTGTTCGCCTGCGGCGACGTGATGGACAAGCATTACCGCCAGGCGGTGACGGCGGCGGGCACGGGCTGCATGGCGGCGCTGGACGCCGAACGCTTCCTCGCCGCCCGCTTCAAGGGCGACTGATCCGGTTTGCGGCACCGGCCCGCGCCCCCATCCGGCCACCCGCGAGCGTATCCTGAATGGGTGGCCGGGTGGAGGCGCGGGCCGGGGCCGCGGGCGGAAAGGCGCCTGAAGCGCATTTCCAAACAAACCTCTATTGCAGCGTCTTGGCCTTCACGAAGCGCAGCAGCGCGCCGAAGCTCTCGAACATCTCGGCATCGACATCATCGTCGTCGATGATGATGCCGAGGCGATCCTCAAGCTCGGTCAGGAGGCCGGCGACGGCCATCGAATCCAGTTCCGGCAACACGCCGAAGAGACCGCTTTCATCGGCAAGGGCGTCCGTTCTGGCGGCTTCGATTCCCAGAACGTCGCCCAGAACCGACCGGACGGTGCGCTCAACCTCTTCGGCGTCGTCGATCATCGCATCTCTTCCGTTCAGCCCCTTTTTTGACCGGGGGCGCTTAGCCGAGCGCTTGGCCCGCCGCAACCCATGCCGTCCGTTCGGTCCCGGCAGCGAAGCCGGTTGCGCTTACTTCATCGCCCGCGTCCTTGTCGCTATGGTCGCCCGCCCGATAAGGAGGAATGGTGCAGTCCCCCCCCGCCACGATAGACGCTATCGCCCGCCCGATCGATCATCTTGCCGGCCGTGGCGCGCCCACGGCGCCGGCCCTGATCGTGCGCGACACGGTGATCGACCATCGCGGCTTCGCGGAGCGGGTGGGCCGGCTGGCCGCCTGGCTGGCGGCGCAGGGGCTGGCGCCGGGCGACCGGGTGGCGAGCTGGATGCCCAAGACGGTGGAGGCGGCGCTGCTGCCGCTCGCCGCGCCACGCGCCGGGCTGGTCCATGTGCCGGTCAATCCCGCGCTCAAGCCGGCGCAGGTGGCGCATATTCTCGCCGACAGTGGTGCCCGCCTGCTGATCGCCCAACCCGAGCGCACTGCATTGCTGGGTGAGGCCGGGGCAGCGCGCGCCGTCGATCCGCGCGTGATGACGGCCGAGGCGGAAGCGATGGCGTCGCTGCCGCCGTCCGACCAGTCGTCGGACGGGCTGGCGGCCCTGCTCTATACGTCCGGGTCCACGGGATTGCCCAAGGGCGTGATGCTCAGCCACCGCAGCCTGTGGCTGGGGGCCGAGAGCGTCGCCGCCTATCTGGACCTCGGCACGGACGACCGCGTGCTGGCGGTATTGCCGCTGAGCTTCGATTATGGGCAGAACCAGCTTCTCTCCACCCTCCATGCCGGCGGCTGCACGATCATGCTGGATTATCTGACGCCCCGCGACGTGGTGCGCGCCGTCGAACGGCATCGCGTGACCGGCCTTGCCGGCGTGCCGCCGCTGTGGTTCCAGCTCGCCGAGGCGGAGTGGCCGGACGCGGCGCGGGCGAGCCTGCGCTTCCTGACCAATTCGGGCGGCCGCCTGCCGGTGCCGCTGGTGCGCCGTCTGCGCGGGCAGTTTCCCGACGCGCGGCTGTTCCTGATGTATGGGCTGACCGAGGCCTTCCGCTCCTCCTATCTCGATCCGGCGCTGGTCGATGAACGGCCCGATTCGATCGGCAAGGCCATCCCCCATGCCGAACTGCTGGTCGTCGACGCGGAGGGACGGGGCGTGCCGCCGGGAACGGTGGGCGAACTGGTCCATTGCGGGCCGCTGGTCGCGGACGGCTATTGGCAGGACCCGGTCCGCACCGCCGAGCGCTTCCGGCCGGCGCCGCCGCAATCGCGATATGGCGGGCTGGCGGTGTGGTCCGGCGATCAGGTCGTCGCCGACGCGGACGGCTATCTGAGCTTCGTCGGTCGCGAGGATGAGATGATCAAGACCAGCGGCAATCGCGTCAGCCCGACCGAGGTGGAGGAGGCGGCACTGGCGAGCGGCCTCGTCGCCGAATGCGTCGCGCTCGGCGTCGCCGACGAGCGGCTGGGGCAGGCGATCCTGCTGGTCGCCAGCCCCGCCGCCAGCCTCGACGCGGACACGGCTGACGCCCGGCTGCGCGCCGATCTGCGCCAGCGTCTGCCGGCCTTCATGCTGCCCCGCGACATGTTGTGGCGCGACGGCCTGCCGCGCAATCCCAATGGCAAGCTCGACCGCGCGGCGCTGCGCGCGGAGGTGACGGCATGAAGCCGATGGGCAGCATCCCGCCGGGATTCGGCACAGTTGACGGTGAACTCGCGATCGGCGGCGCGAAGGTGTCCGACCTGATCGCGGCGGGGCCGACCTTCATCTATGACGCCGGCCTGCTGGCGGCGCGGATGGCGCGGCTGCGGGCGGCGATGCCGGATGCGCTGGCGATCCACTATGCGATGAAGGCCAATCCCTTTCCGCCGCTGGTGGAAGCGATGGCGCGGCTTTCCGACGGCATCGACGTCGCCTCGGCGGGCGAGCTGCAAATGGCCCGCGCGGCCGGCGCGACGGAGATCAGCTTCGCCGGGCCGGGCAAGCGCGACGCCGAACTGGCCGAGGCGCTGGCAGCGGGCATCACGATCAACGTCGAATCCGAGGGGGAGTTCGAGCGGATCATGGCGCTGGCGGGCCGGGGCGCCGGGCGTCCGCGTCTGGCGGTGCGGGTCAATCCCGATTTCGACGTCAAGGCGAGCGGCATGCGCATGGGCGGCGGCTCCGCGCAGTTCGGGGTGGATTCGGAGCGGGTGCCGGCGCTGGTCGGCCGCATCCTCGCCGCCGGCGCGGATTTTCGCGGGTTCCACATCTTCGCCGGCTCCCAGAATCTGCGCGCCGACCTGCTGATCGAGGGGCAGGCCAACACGCTGGCGCTCGCCGCGCGGCTCGCCGAAGCCTGTGGCGTGATGCCGCCGCTGGTGAACCTCGGCGGCGGCCTCGGCATTCCCTATTTCGCCGGCGAGGTCGAGGCGGACGTGGCGGCGATCGGCAAGGCGCTCGGCGCGCGGCTGGCGGACCTGCCGCCCGCTCTCGCGCAAAGCAGTTTCGCCATCGAACTTGGCCGCTGGCTGGTCGGCCCCGCCGGCGTCTATCTGACGCGGGTGATCGACGTGAAGCAAAGCCGGGGGCGGACCTTCGTGATCACGGACGGCGGGCTGCATCATCAACTGGCGGCCAGCGGCAATTTCGGCACGGTGGTGCGCCGCAACTATCCATTGGCCAATGCCAGCCGTTTCGACGTCGAACCGTCGATGGAGGCGGATGTCGTCGGCTGCCTGTGCACGCCGCTCGACCGGCTGGGCGAGGCGGTGATGATCGCCCCGGCCGCGCCCGGCGACATCATCGCGGTGTTCATGGCGGGCGCTTACGGCGCGACCGCGAGCCCCGCTGCCTTCCTCGGCCATCCGCCGGCGACGGAGCGGCTGGTGGGGCAGGGCTGAAGGGCGATGTCGGGCATAGCGGGCATCTTCGCGCTGGACACGCCGAAGCCGGTCTCCGAGCCGCGCCTCGCCGCCATGGTCGGCGCGCTCGCGCATCGCGGGCCGGAAGGCAGCGCTGTGTGGTCGGCGCCCGGCGTCGGCCTCGCCCATTGCCGGCTGACGACGCTCGACCCGTTGGCGCTCGCGCAGCCGCTGGCCTCCGACGATGGCCGGACGCAGCTGGTCCTCGATGGGGAAATCAGTAATTTCAGGGAGTTGCGGCGGCAATTTGAGGGCGAGGGCCGCACATTTCGTGGCGTCGGCGATGCCGAGGTGGTGATCGCGGCCTATGAGCGCTGGGGCGCCGCCTGCGTCGAGCATTTCGCCGGCGGCTTCGCCTTCGCGCTTTATGACGGAAGAACCCGCCGCCTGCTGGTGGCGCGCGATCCGGTGGGCTGCAAGCCGCTCCATTATGCGGTGCTCGCCGACCGCACGCTGATCTTTTCCTCGGAACTCAAGGGTTTACTGGCCCATCCGGCGATGCGGGCGGAAGTCGAGCCGACGGCGATCGCGGATTATCTCGCGCTCGGCTATGTGCCGGACGATAATTGTTTCATCCGGGGCGTGCGTAAACTTCCCGCCGGCCATGCCCTGCTGCTGGAGCATGGCGGCGGCGCCCCCCGGCCGCTGCTTTACCGGGACCCGGCCGCCGTCGAGCGGCGGCGCGGCGCGACGGCGGCGCTGGCGGAGGAGCTGCTGTTCCGCCTCGGCGAGATTGTGCGCCCCGCGGCGGCGGCGGACATCCCGCTCGCCGCGATCACGAGCGGCGACATCGAATCGGCAGCGATCGTCGCGCTCATGGCCGAATCGAGCCGCCAGTCGGTGCGCACCTGCGCGCTGCCGCCGGCCGGGAATGGTGCCGACGCGCGGCTGATCGAAGCGGTGGTGCGGCAGTTCGCGACAGACCATCGCGCGGCGACGCCGGCTCCCGATGCGCTGCCGCTGGACGAGCTTTCGGACATTTTCGACGAACCCTTCGCCGATGCGGAGGCGGGGGCCAGTCTACAGGTCGCGGCTTTGGCGCGCGAACGCGTGACGGTCGCGCTGGTCGGCGAGGGCGGCGACGAGGTGTTCGGCGGCGCCGGGCGGTATGGCGCGCTTCTGGCCGGGGAGCCGGTTCGGAAGATCGCGCCCTTGTCCGTGCGCCAGCCGTTCTTTTCCACGCTGGGCCGCCTGCTCTCCACATCGCGGCGGGGGCAGGGAATCGCGGCGCTCGGCCTCGGCACGGATCAAGCCTATGCCGCCCAGCAGATGGTGACGACGCCGGCGACGCGCGCGCGGCTGTTCTCGCAGGGCTTCGCGCGCCTGATCGGCGATTACCGGCCGGAGGAGCGCTTCGTCCGGGCGATGGCGGCGGCACCGGCACAGGATGCCCTCAGCCGTGCCCAATATGCCGACCTCAAGATCGCGGTTCCCGGACGCCTGCTGACCCGCCTCGACCGGGTGGGCATGGCGCTGGGCCTCGAGATGCGGGCGCCGCTGCTCGACCATCGGCTGGTGTCCTTCGCGGCCTCGCTGCCGCCGGGGCTGCGCCTGCGCGGCGGGGAGGGCAAGCGCCTGTTCCGCCGCGCCGTCTCCGCCCATCTGCCGCCAGCCCTGCTGACGCCGCGCGGACGCGGCGCGCCGCCGCCCGCCCTTCCGACGCCGAATGGCGCGCCGCGCCTGCCGGCGCTGGCCGCGACCGGCTGGTTCGACATGCGCGGCATCGAGAACGGCGTCGACATGAGCGGGGATGCCCGGATCGCGCATCTGCTGGTGCTACTCGACCGCAGGCTGGTGGGCCTTGGCATCGGCGCCGTCCGGCTGGCGGGCTGATCGCCGGCTTGACGCACCCCGCGCCCGCTTCCTAGGTGCCTGCCATGCCATCGCTCGGTCGCCTGTTCGTTCATCATCTCGGCCGTCCCATCGCGGACGGACTCAATCACCTCATCGCGCGCGATTCGCTGATCGGCGACCCTGAGGTGTTCGCGCCGGACCAGTTCGACTGGACGGCACCGCTCGCCGACGAATGGCGCACGGTCGAGGCCGAGCTTGCCGCCTATGAGGCGGCCGGGCGCGTCATCCCGTCGATCGGCGACATCTCGCCCGATCACGACCCGCTCGACGCCGAGCGGATATGGAAGACGCTGTTCCTCTATGGCTATGGCTACAAGGTGCCGGAGCATTGCGCCCAGTTTCCACGCACGGTGGAACTGGTGGAGCGGATTCCGGGTCTGATCTCGGCCTTTTTCTCGCGGCTGATGCCGGGTGCCCACCTCTATCGCCATCGCGGCCCGACCAAGAGCTTCATCACCGCCCATCTCGGCCTGCGGGTGCCGCCGGCCGGCGTGCGCATCGAGGTCGAGGACAAGAGCTATCAGTGGCAGGAAGGCAAGTGGTTCATCTTTGACGACTGCCGCTGGCACGAGGTCTGGAACGAGTCCGACAGCCCGCGCACCGTCCTGCTGATCCACGCGAAACGGCCGACCAGGGGGCTGGGGCGCGCGGTGCAATCGGCCTTTCTCTCCGGCGTCCGGCGCACACCGTTCGTCACCGATGCGATCAAGGGCCTGCGCGCGCATGGCACCGCGCCGGTGCCTGTCTGACGGCAAGCCCTTGACCAGCCGGGCATCCGTCCCTTCTATATCGCGATGACCCCACGCATGGACAGGCCGGCAACGGCCCCGGTGCCAGCCGACCTGTTGGCCGGCCCGGCGCAGCCGACGCTCGACCGCGCGACCATGGTCGCGGCGGCGATCGTCGGCTGCGCGGGACTCGCCTCGGCGGTCCTGCTCGGCTGGGCGCTGGGCAATCTGATGGTCGCCGTCGTCTATGGCGCGGTGGTGCTGACGGCGGCCGGGTTCGGGCTTGCCTTCTCGATGCGCCGCCGGGTGAAATCCGCCGATGTCGAGGGTGACTGGCCGTTGATCCGCAGCGTGCTCGACGCCAGCCGCGACGCCATGGCGCTGACCATGCCGGACGGCACGCTGGTCAGCGCCAACCGCGCCTGGGCGGCGATGACCGGCGGTTATGAGGAGCCGGTGTCGCTCGGCGTCACCGATCAGGTCGTGATTCGCCTCGACGACGCGCGCGAGCAGGTCCGACAGGACGGGCAGCTCCAGATTCGCGCGCGCCTGCGCCTCGCCGACGGGCCGGCGGATACGGTCGTCACCCTGCGCCAGAGCGGCGGCGACGGCGCCTATCTGTTGTGGACGCTGGAGCCGGCCGGGGCCGAGGCGCTGGTCGCCGACGCCACCCGGCAGTTCGAGGCCCATGCCGGCCGCTGGTTCGGCCGCGCCGGGGTTCTCGCGGCGCTGGTCGACGCCACCGGCGATATCCTGAGCGCCAACCGCTCATTCCGCGCGCTGGCGCTGGGATCGCCCGACGCGGTCGCCACGGGCGAAGAGTTCGCACGCTTCCTGGAGATGGAGGACGGCGCCATCCGCCTGCTGCCGGCGGACGGCGAGCCGCGCCCGATGCGGCTGGTGAAGCTGGAACTCGATGTCGATGAGGGGGCGGGGCAGGCGGCCTATCTGTTCCTGCTGCTCGATCCCGACGATGTCGTCGATGGCGGCGCGCTCCAGGCGGCTGCGGCGCCGGCCGTCGGCTCGGTGGAATCGCTGCTCGGCATGCTGCCGCTCGGCCTCGCGCTGGCGGACCGGGACGGCCGCTTCCGTTTCCTCAACGACGCATTCCGGCGCGCCGGCGGCGTGGGCGAGGGGCCGGACCCGCTCTATCCGAGCGACCTCGTGGTCGAGGACGACAAGGCGATGGTCGCCGACACGATCCGGGCGATCGCGGTCGGCCGGCAGACGCCGCGCGACCTGCGCGTCCGTTTGAAGAGCCGGCCCGATGAGCCGGTGGCGCTGACCGTCGCCCATGCCCGTGGCCTCGGCCTGTCGTCGCTGGTCCTCTATCTCAAGGACAATAGCGAGCAGGAGAAGCTGGAACGGCAGGTCGCGCAGGCCACCAAGATGCAGGCGGTCGGCCAGCTTGCAGGCGGTGTCGCCCATGATTTCAACAACATATTGACCGCTGTTATCGGCTATTGCGACCTTATCCTGCTGCGCCACGCGCCGGGCGACAGCGATTTCGACGACATCAGCCAGATCAAGCACAACGCCAACCGGGCGGCCAATCTGGTGCGCCAGCTCCTCGCCTTCTCGCGCCAGCAGACGCTGCGCATGCAGGTGTTGCAGATTTCGGACGTGGTGGCGGAGCTGTCGCACATGCTGAAGCGCCTGCTCGGCGAGCAGGTGCGCCTGACCGTCAAGCATGGCCGCAACCTGGGACCCGTGCGGGTCGATCCGGGGCAGTTGGAACAGGTCATCGTCAATCTCGCGGTCAACGCCCATGACGCGATGGAGGATGGCGGCGAACTGCTGATCTCCACCTATGGCGTCAGCGCCGCCGACGCGCGCCGCATGGGGTCCGACATCCTGCCGGCGGCCGACTATACGGTGCTGCGCGTGGAGGACAGCGGGCGCGGCATCTCGCCCGATGTGCTGGCGAAGGTGTTCGAGCCGTTCTTCACCACCAAGGAGGTCGGCAAGGGCACCGGCCTTGGCCTCAGCACCGTCTATGGCATCGTCAAGCAATCGGGCGGCTACATCTTCGTCGATTCGGAGCCGGGACGGGGCACGGCCTTCACCATCTATCTGCCGGTCCATGGCGACGCCGCGGGGGAGGTGGAGGAGGCCGCGCCCGAGGCGGCGCCGCTGGTCGAGCCGGATGGCGCGGACATGTGGGCGGCAGGCTCGATCCTGCTGGTGGAGGACGAGGCGATGGTCCGCGCCGTCGCCGAGCGCGCGCTGACCCGCAAGGGCTATAAGGTCCTCACCGCGACGAATGGCGAGGAGGCGCTGGAGATCCTCGAGAACGGCGCCGACATCGACCTGCTGCTGTCCGACGTGGTGATGCCGACGATGGACGGGCCGACGCTGGTCGGTCATGCACGCCGGCGCGATCCCACGCTGCCGGTCGTCTTCATGTCGGGCTATGCCGAGGAGCAGTTGCGGCGCTCGATCGACGTTCCCGACGTCGCCTTCCTGCCCAAGCCTTTTTCGGTCCAGCAGCTCGCGGATGTCGTGCGCGCGGCCCTGACGCGCGGCGCCGATGCCGCCTAACTATTTGTTCCGGATTGATTTAGAGCAATGGACCCGATCGCGTTCAACGCTTATGCAACCGGAATGATCGAAGCCAGCCTGAACCTGCTCATCGTTGAGGATGAACCGCTCATCGCGATGATGCTGGCCGATATGGTGGAGGTTCTGGGCCATCGGCTGGTCGGCACCGCCGAAACGATCAAGGCCGCGCACGGCCTGATCGACGCCGGCGGCTTCAATGTCGCCATCCTCGATGTCCATCTCGGTGCCTCGCCGATCTGGCCGGTCGCCGACCGGCTGGCCGAAAGCGGCGTGCCGTTCGTGCTGGCGACCGGCGCGGCGCCCGACGAGTTGCCGGACCGGCACCGCAACGTGCCGATCCTCCTCAAGCCCTATTCCCTGAACGGCGTGGAGAAAGCCCTGGAGCGTTTCGCCGCCGGGGGCTGACCCGCTTTTCCCACCTGATCCGGTTCGATCCGGCTTTTTATGTTCACTACTTGTTCTCATGGAGCAAAAGGGGTATCCAACGTCCGTTGATGAGATGCGCGCGAGCGCTTAGGGAAGGGGCGAGGCAATGGCGGCGGAGCTGAAAGTGGTAAGCGCGGGAACCGACAGACAGAAGGCGCTCGACGCCGCATTGGCGCAGATTGATCGCGCGTTCGGCAAGGGCTCGGCAATGAAGCTGGGCTCGCGCGAGAAGCTCGAGATCGAAGCGATTTCGACGGGTTCGCTCGGCCTCGATATCGCCCTTGGCATTGGCGGCCTGCCGCGCGGGCGCGTCATCGAAATCTATGGCCCGGAAAGCTCGGGCAAGACGACACTGGCGCTGCATGCCATCGCCGAGGCGCAGCGGGGCGGCGGCACCGCCGCGTTCGTCGACGCGGAACATGCGCTCGACCCCGTCTATGCCCGCAAGCTCGGCGTCGACATCGACGAGCTCATCGTCTCCCAGCCGGATACGGGCGAGCAGGCGCTGGAGATCGTCGACACGCTGGTGCGCTCCAACGCCATCGACGTGCTGGTCGTGGACTCGGTCGCCGCGCTGGTGCCGAGGGCCGAGATCGAGGGCGAGATGGGCGACAGCCATGTCGGCCTTCAGGCCCGCCTGATGAGCCAGGCGCTGCGCAAGCTGACCGGCTCCATCGCCCGCTCGCGCTGCATCGTCATCTTCATCAACCAGGTGCGCATGAAGATCGGCGTGATGTACGGCAATCCGGAAACCACGACCGGCGGCAACGCCCTGAAATTCTATGCCTCGGTGCGTCTCGACATCCGCCGCACCGGCCAGGTCAAGGACCGCGACGAGGTCGTCGGCAACACCACGCGGGTCAAGGTCGTCAAGAACAAGGTCGCGCCGCCGTTCCGGCAGGTCGAGTTCGACATCATGTATGGCGAAGGCATCTCGAAGGTTGGCGAAATCCTCGACGTCGGCGTCAAGGCCGGGCTGGTCG
>CAZACH010000061.1:0-10166 GCA_964483275.1 uncultured Sphingomonadaceae bacterium
AGCACCGGACCATGCGCCTGATTGAGCCGCACCTCGACCGCGCCATATTGGTCTTCGGTGATGGCGATGCCGGCCAGCGACGACATCTGGTCGAGCAGGCGGTCGCGTTCGTCGAGCAGGGCCGCCTTGGCGTTGGTGCCCGACTGGGCGCGGCGCAGGCCGTCATTGACGGTGGCGAGCGACTTGGCGAGGCCATTGAGCTGGTCCGCCGCCATCTTGCCGGCATTGGCGATATCGGCCGAAATCGTCGCCAGCGCCTCGCCGGTCTGGCGGAAGCTGGCGGCGGCCGCGTCGGCGGCGTTGAGGAAGCTGGTGCGCGCGGCGGTGCCGCTGGGGTCGGCGGCGAGAGCGGAGGCGCTATTGAAGAAGGCGGTCAGCTTGGCCGAGACGTCGCCCGACTTGAAGGCGGTTTCGGCCTGCTCCAGCCACTGCACGCCCGCCTGCGTGGCGGCGAGGTCGGCGTTGGACAGGCGCACCTGCGCGTCGCGGAAGCTGTCGGCGGCACGGACGATGCCGTTGGCGTCGACGCCGCCGAAGATGCGGCGGTCGAGCATCAGCGGGTTGGTGGCGGACGAGACGGCGGATTCGGTCAGCCGCACGTCGCGGCGGACATAGCCGGGCGTGTTGACGTTGGCGATATTCTCGCCGACCACGCCGAGCGCGGTCTGATAGGCGCGAACGCCGCTTGCGCCGATGCCCAGCAGGTCGCTCATTCAGGCTTGTCCTTCGTTGCGGGGTCGCTCGTGGCCGCTTCCGTCCGCAGCTCCGGCTGGTTGCGGGCGAGGAAGTCGGCCATCGCCTTGCCGATGCCCAGCGGCGTGCTGGCCGCCATCGTCTCGGCCAGCTTCGAATCCTGCATGTCGCGATATTTGTCCATCGCCGACGAGCCGAGCAAATCCTCGCCCAGCTTGGCCTGCCGCATTGATTTCAGCATCATGCCGATGAACACCGCCTCGAACTTCTGTCCGGCGGCGTCCAGATTCTCGCGGGTCGCGACGCGGCTGGTGTCGGCGGCGGCGCGCCCGGTGTTGATGGCGACGGGTTGGGTCACAGGACGATCAGCTCCGCCTTGAGCGCGCCCGCCTGCTTCAAGGCTTCGAGGATGGCGACGAGGTCGGCGGGCGATGCGCCGACGGCGTTCACCGCCTTGACGATGTCGGCGAGGCGGGGGCCGGGTTCCAGCAGGAACATCGGGGACTTCTTCTCCTCGATCTCGATATTGCTCGACGGCTCCAGCGCGGTTTCCCCGCGCGAGAAGGGGGCGGGCTGGACGATGCGCGGGGCCTCGTCGATGCGCACGGTAAGCTTGCCGTGGCTGACCGCCGCCGGGCCGACGCGCACCGCCGAATTGATGACGATGGTGCCGGTGCGGGCATTGACGATGACGCGGGCCGGCGGCTCGGCGGTGACGATCGGCAGATTCTCGATCTCGCCGAGCAGGACGGAGCGGATGTCCGCGCCCGGCGGGGCCGTCACCGACACTGACACGGCGTCGATGGCGCGCGCGGTGCCGCTGCCCAGCCGCTGGTTGATGGCGTCGGCGACCCGGCCGGCGGTGGTGAAGTCTGCCTGTGCCAGATTGAACGTCAGCGTCGGCGTGCTGGCGAAGCCGGAATCGACCGCGCGCTCCACCGTCGCGCCTTCGGGGATGCGGCCGGTGGAGGGGACGTTGACGATCACCTTCGACCCGTCCGCGCCTTCCGCGCCAAGGCCGCCGACGGCGAGGTTACCCTGTGCCATCGCATAGATTTCGCCGTCCGCGCCGCGCAACGGCATCATGACGAGGTTGCCGCCGCGCAGCGACTTGGCCTTGCCGATCGCCGAGACGGTGACGTCGATGCGCTGGCCGGGCTTGGCGAAGGCGGGAAGCTCCGCCGTCACCATCACGGCGGCGGCGTTCTTGAGGCCGGGATTGGCGTTGGGCGGCAGCACGAGGCCGAAGCGCGAGGCGACGCTCTTCATGCCCTGCACGGTATATTCGAGATTGTCGTCGCCCGTGCCGGCAAGGCCGACGACGATGCCGTAGCCGGTGAGCTGGTTCGAGCGGATGCCCTGGAAGCTGCCCAGATCCTTGATCCGCTCGGCATGGGCCGGCGCGGTTGCGAAGGCGAGGAGGGCGGCGAGGGCGATGAAAAGCTGGCGCATCATGGTCCCGCTCAGAAAGGCGACACGATGGAGAAGAAGCGCGACAGCCAGCCCTGGCGGCTTGCCCGTGCGATTTCCCCCTTGCCGGAATAGGTGATGCGGGCGTCGGCGACGCGGGTCGACAGCACGCGATTGTCGATGCTGATGTCGGCCGGGCGGACGAGGCCGCTGATCCGCACGAACTCGTCGCCGCGATTCAGCGTCAACTGCTTCTCGCCGGTCACGCGCAGCACGCCGTTCGGGTAGACTTCGGCAACCGTCACTGTCACCTCGCCGCTCAGCTGGTTCGACTGCTGAGCCTTTCCATCACCCTTGAACGACGATCCGCCGCTGGCCTTTAATTTTTCGGCGGACAGGATCGAGAACGGCCCGCTGACCGGCGGGACAAGGCCGATGCTGCCGTCGCGCTTGGTGTCGGCGCTGGCCTGCTTGGAGGCATAGGTCTGCTCGACCAGCAGGATGGTCAGGATGTCGCCGACCCGCGCCGCGCGATTGCCTTCGGTCAGCCCCGAATAGCCATAGGACGCCTGGAAGATCGCGCCATTGGCGGGCGCCGCCTGCACCGGCTGCGCCAGCGTCGGGCGGAACATCGCCTCTGCCTCCTTCTTGCGCCGCGCGTCGGCGGGCTGGAGCGGCAGGGAGACGAGGACCAGCAGCGTCGCGCCCAGCCCCCAGTGGAACAGGCGGGCCACCCGCCTAGAGGTTCTGATTGACATAGCGGAGCATCTCGTCGGCGGCGCTGATCATCTTGGAATTGACCTCATAGGCGCGCTGGGTCTCGATCATGTCGACCAGTTCCTCGACGACATTGACGTTGGAGCCTTCCAGCATGCCCTGGCGGATGGTGGCGCGCCCTTCGAGGCCGGCCGCGCCGACCTGCGGCGCGCCGCTCGCTTCCGTCTCGAACAGGTAATTGTTGCCGCCGGCCTGAAGCCCGGTGGGATTGATGAAGTTCGCGACCTCGATCTGGCCGAGCTGGGTGATGGCGGTCTCACCGGCGAGGACGGCCGACACGGTGCCGTCCGAACCGACCGACAGCGAGGTCATGCCTTCGGGAATGGTGATGCCGGGGATGACCTGATAGCCCTCCGCCGTCACCAGATTGCCTTCCGCCGAGCGCGCGAAATTGCCGGCGCGGGTATAGGCGGTGCGGCCGTCCGGCATCTGCACCTGGAAGAAGCCGGCGCCGTCGAGCGCGAGGTCGAAGGCGTTGGTCGTGGTCTGCAGCGAGCCCTGAGTCTCGATGCGGGCCGTGCCCTGGATACGAACGCCGGTGCCGAGGTTGAGGCCGGTGGCATAGCGCGTGTCGTTGGTACTGGGCGATCCGGCGGCGGTCAGCGTCTGGTAGGACAGCGTCTCGAACGCCGCCCGGTCACGCTTGAAGCCGGTGGTGTTGACGTTGGCGAGGTTGTTGGAAATGACGCGCATGCGCATATCCTGCGCATCGAGCCCGGTGCGGGCGACATGCATCGCGGCGGTGGTCATGGTCCTTCAATCCTTCCGCTAGTTCGGCAGGCGCATCAGCGACGCGCCGCCCTCGTCCAGGTCCCGTACCGTCGAAAGCAGCTTGGACTGGACCTCGTAGGTGCGCTGGTTCTCGATCATGTCGACCAGCGCCTGGGTCATGTTGACGTTCGATTGCTCCAGCGAGCCGCCCTGCACCGTGGCGTCGAGGTCGGTCGGCAGGACGCCGCCATCCTTGACGCGCAGCAGGTTGTCGGTGCCCTTGCGGGTCTCCGTGCCGACCGGCGACGCCAGCTTCAGCCGGTCGACGGTCTGGGTGAGGCCGTCCATCGACCCTGCCGGCAGGATGACGACCGAGCCGTCGGGCGCGATGTCGATCTTGTCGGCGGGCGGCACGGTGATCGGCGCGCCATTCTGCCCCATCACCGGAAAGCCGTCGCCGGTCTGGAGCACGCCCGAGGGCGCCACCGACAGGTCGCCGCGCCGCGTATAGGCTTCGGTGCCGTCCGCCGCCTGCACCGCCAGCCACGCCTCGCCGTTCATCGACACGTCGAGCGACCGGCCGGTGTGGACCACCGCGCCGGGGTTGCGGTCGGCGTCGATGACCTCGCCCGACGTCGGCGCGCGGGTTTCGAGGCCGGCGCCTTTCAGCATCAGCTTCTCGAAATCCACCCGGTCGGAGCGGAAGCCGATCGTCGTGGCGTTGGCCAGATTGTTGGCCGTCGCCGTCTGCGCGGTCATCGCGCCGCGCAGGCCGGAGAGGGCGGTATAGACGAGGCGGTCCATCAGCGGGGTCCGTTAGCGGTTCGGCCTGTCATCAACGGATGTTGATGATGGTCTGGCTGAGCGTGTTGGCGGTTTCGATCGCCTTGGCGTTGGCCTGGAAGTTGCGCTGCGCCGCGATCAGGTCGACCAGCTCCTCGGTGATGTCGACATTGGCGCGTTCCAGCGCACCAGCCTGGATCGTGCCGAAGCCGCCGGAGCCGGCCTCGCCGAGCCGCGGCTCGCCGGACAGGCCGGTGACCGACCAGTGGGCGTTGCCGATCTGCTTGAGGCCCGAGGGGTTGGAGAAGTTGGCGATGATCACCTTGCCCAGCGACTGGGTGGTGCCGTTGGAGAAGCTGGCCTCCACAAGGCCCTGCGCGTCGACGGTGACATTTTCGAGCTGGCCGACCGGATAGCCGTCCTGCGAGCCGGAATTGATCGAGAAGGACCCGGCGCGCTGCGTCGTGGCGGCGCCGAAATCGATCGCGACGATCTGAGCCCCCGCCGATGACGGCGTGAATTCGGCATAGGTCACCGGCGCCAGCGGCGCGGTCATCGTGCCGTTGACGTCGAACACCAGTTCGAGCGGCACCGGCGGCGTCGGGTTGGCCGGGTCGGACGACACCTCGGTATCGCCGATGAAGGTGCGGACATCCCAGCGGCTGGTCGGGTCGGCGATCGAGGCGCTCTGCGTCTTGATGTAATAGCTGGTCATCGTCACCGGATTGCCCAGCGAGTCATAGATGGTCGTCGTCGTCGAACGATTATAGGTCGATGAGTCGAAGCGATCGAACTCATAGGGATTGGCCGGCGTATAGACCGGATCGTTCATGATGACGAGGTCATTGGCCGGCAGGTTGAGCGAGAGCTGCACATTGGCCGTGCCCTTGGGCACGCCGCTGGTCAGCGGCAGCTGCAGGTTCTTGGCGGAGGCAAGACCGCTGGCGACCACGGTGCCCGACCCGTCGACCGGATAGAT
Source organism: uncultured Sphingomonadaceae bacterium (assembly GCA_964483275.1). Taxonomy (GTDB): domain Bacteria; phylum Pseudomonadota; class Alphaproteobacteria; order Sphingomonadales; family Sphingomonadaceae; genus JBBCJR01. Next base: position 5,354 of record CAZACH010000061.1, read on the forward strand.
CTGGAGGTTGGCGCCGGTCGAATCGACGACATAGCGGTCGGCATTGACCGTGAACGCGCCGTTGCGGGTGAAGGTCACCTGCTCAGTGGTCAGCGACGGCTTGACCGCGAAGAAGCCCTCGCCGGTGATGGCGAGGTCGAGGCCCGAGGCGCTCTGCTGCAGCGCGCCCTGGCTGAACTGCTGGCGCACCGCCTTGACCACGGTGCCCGAGCCGATGAGCTGGTTCGGCGCCAGCGTCGGCGCGGTCGAGATGATGTCGCCGAATTCGACGCGGCTCTTCTTGAAGCCGGTCGAGCCGACATTGGCGACGTTGTTCGAAATCGCGGCAAGATCTTTCTGCGCGCCCTGAAGGCCGGTCAGCGAGGTGTAGAAGGACATTGGTTTCTCCCAGGCAGATTAGGGTCAGCCGACCTGGCGGACGGCGGAGAGTTCGACATCGCCGTTGCCGGCGACCGAAAGGGTGGGCAGGCTGCCGTCGGCGGGCAGCTTGACGGAGACGACGGGGGCCCAGACCTGCGGCTTGACCTCGACGGTGCCGTCCTGGCGCTGGGCATAGACCTTGACCTCATAGGGGCCGGTGCCGGCGCTCTCGCCGTTGCCATCCAGGCCGTCCCAGTTGATCTCGAACTCGCCGGCGGACTTGGCGCCCAGCGACATGGTCTTGACGACATTGCCGTCGATGTCGGTGAAGCTGACCATTACGTCGTTGGCGGCCTTGTCGAGCGCGCCATAGGCGGTGACCGATCCGTCGCCATGCGGATAGGCGATATTGCCCGGCACCAGCACCGCCTTGCCGACATAGGCCGTCGCCGAGGTCGCCTGGCTGGTCTCGAACTTGGTCGCCAGATTCTTGAGCGTGGCGTTCATCTCGGCAATGCCGGTGACGGACGACATCTGCGCCATCTGGGCGACCATCTGCTCGTTCTCGACCGGCTTGAACGGGTCCTGGTTCTTGAGCTGGGCGGTCATCAGCTTGAGGAAGGAGGTCTGGTCCAGCGTGTCGCTGCCCTTGCCGGCGTTGGTGGTCGCCGGCTTGGAGACGCCCAGCTTGTCCAGCACGGAGTCGAACTGGGCGTTGCCCGTGATGCCCGAGGTCGCGGTCATCGGCCGAGCTTCAGCGTGTCGAGAACCAGCGTCTTGGCGGTCTGCATCACCTCGACATTGTTCTGATACTGGCGGGAGGTTTCGAGCATCTCGACAAGCTCCTGGGTTTCATCGACGGGCGAGACGAAGACATTGCCGTCCGCGTCCGCCATCGGGTGGTTGGGGTCGTGCCGCTTGATCGGCTGGGTGTCGGTGTTGACGATCTGCTTGACGTCGACGGTCGACAGGCCGGACGCGGCATCGAAGCTGGTGCGGAACACCGGCTTCATCGGGCGATAGGCGCCGGCCTCGGTGGTCGACACGCTACCGGCATTGGCGAGGTTGCTCGCCGTGGTGTTCAGCCGCAGGAGCTGCGCCGACATGGCGCGCCCGGCGACGGTGAACAGGTTCATAGGTTGGGTCATGCTGGATCAGCCCCCGATCATTCGCCGCGCAGCGCGCGCTTGAGGGTGTCGATGCGGCCGTTCAGGAAGGACAGCGTCGTCTGGTACTGAACGGCGTTTTCGGCGAACAGCGTCTGCTCGGTGGACAGCTCCACCGTGTTGCCGTCGAGCGAGGGCTGCAACGGCTGGCGGTAAAGCGCCGCCTGCTCCGCCGCGCCCGCGCTGTTGCCGCCGGCCTGCTCGGCGCTACGCAGCGCCGCCGCGAAGTCGATGTCGCGCGCCTTGAAGCCCGGCGTCGCCGCATTGGCGATGTTGGACGCGATCAGGCCAAGCCGCTGCGAGCGCAGCTCCAGCGCCTTGCCGTGGATCCCGAAAATCTGTTCGCCGATCGCCACCGATCATGCTCCCGCGAATTGAACTGCCCGTGTTTCAGCAAGGGGCGTGCCAACCGCCGATGAAGCGCCGTTCCAGCCCGGCAAACGGCGTTTCCGGCAAGTAGGCGGCAAAGAGTTGCCGGGCGGGCGGCAAGCCACTGCCAGCGCGTCCCGGCGGTCGGGCAAGCGATTGCCGCTTTGTCGTCCCTCCACCTGAATTGGCGCGGCTTTTGCTCTGACGCCCGCATGATCCTGATCGCGTCCTCCTGCCTGCTGCTGTTTGCCGCCCTCATCGCGGCGGCGGCTTTCCTCGCTCCGGCCTTCGTCGATCCGCTCGCCCTGGCGCTGGTGCTCGGCGGCACCGTGCTGGTCTCGCTGCTGCGCGGCCCGATCGGCGACGCGCTCGGCGCTCTCCGGTCGCTCGGCGTCGTCACCGGCTATGGCCGTTTCGACGGCGACGCCGCGCGGGCGGAGCTGGCCGGCCTCGGCCGTGTCGCCACCGAGCGCGGCGTGCTGGCGCTGGAACGGCGCGAGGTGCACGACCCCGCGCTGCGCACCATCATCGCCGCCATCATCGACGGCGCCGGCCCGCCGCGCGTCCGCGCGATGATCGCCGGCGACCTTGAACGGCGCGCCCGTCGCCATGCCATCGTGCAGGATTTCTGGCTGTCCGTCGCCGAGGTCGCGCCGGCCATGGGCCTGATCGGCACCATCGTCGGGCTGGTCCGCATGTTCGGCTCGATCACCGATCCGGCCACCGTCGGCCCCGGCATGGCGATCGCGCTGCTCACCACCCTCTATGGCGCGCTGCTCGCCAATGTCGTCGCCGGGCCGGTCGCCGCCCGCCTGCGCCGCCTCAGCGAGGCCGAGCATGAGGCGCGGCTGGGGCTGACGCCGCTGCTCGAACGCATCGCCGCGCAACAGGCGGGCCTGTCCGCCGGCCGGGTCGAGGTGGTGCGATGACCGCGCTGCCCCTGCCGCCGCCGCGCCGCGCGACCGGCCGGGGCGGTGCGCCCTGGCTGATCACCCTCGCCGATCTCGCGCTGGTGCTGCTCGGCTTCGCCATGTTGCTCCATGCGACGGCGGATCTCGATGCCCACGACCGCGACCGCGTCGTCGCCGGCATCCGCACGGCCTTCTCCGGCAATGCCGGCGAGGGGGCGGGGGAGGCTCCGGTGCTGGACCGGCTTGCCGTGGACATCAATGTCGTGGCCGGCTTCGGTCCCGGCGACGCGACCTTGCCCTACGCGCCCGCGCCGCTCGTCGCATGGGTGCGGGAGGTTTCGACCGATCCGCGCAGTCGTCTCATCATCGCCGGGCGTGCCGACGGCTCGGCGCACGACGTCGATGCCGCCAGCGGCAGCTCGACCATCCTCGCCGCGCGCCGCGCGGAAGCGGTGGCGGCGGCGATCGCGAAAGCCGGCGCCTTGCCCGCCGACCGCATCACCATCACCACGCTGCCACCAGCGGCGACAGCGACGCCGGCCAGCCGCCGTGCCGAGCTGACCATCACCTTCGACCGTTAACGGACATGCAGGAACGAACATGAACGCAACCGCGCTTCTTATCGCCGCTTCTCTGGCCACCGCCGCCAACGCCACGGTCGATCTCGACCGCCTCGAACAGCGGGTGGTGGCGTTCGTCGGCGCCGGGGTCGGGCAGGCCGGCGGCCCGCTAACGCCGATCGACCGCCGCCTGCGCCTCGCCGCCTGCGACGTACCCCCGACGCTCGACTGGCGCGAGCCGCGCCGTGACGCCGTGGTCGTCAATTGCGCCAGCGGTGCGCGCTGGCGCATCTTCGTGCCGCTGCGCGTCGCCAGCGCGTCGCATGTCGCCGCCCCGGTCCAGCGCGCCGCTCCCACCGTGGCCGCACCGCCTGTCATCAAGCGCGGCGATGCGGTCAGCGTCATCGCCTCGATGAACGGCTTCTCCGTCGCGCAGCAGGGTATCGCCGCCGGCGACGCCGCGCCCGGCGGCCGCCTGCCGGTCCGCATCGACGGCACTGGCAAGCCCGTGCAGACCGTGGCTGTCGAGCCGGGCGTGGCGACGCTGCCCGGCTGGTGAATCCGCGAAAAAATCCCGTCCCTTAATTTTTTATCGACAGTGCCCTAAAAGTTGGCGGACCACCGCCGTATCTAGCTGAAGCGGGGAAATCCCGAGGAGGCTGTTCGAGATGATCGATCCAATCGGAGCCAAGGCTGGAAGCGCGATCAACGATCTGCGCAACCGTGCCGTCTCGCCCGTCGACGGGGCAGCGAAGTCGAGCGCGATCGCGTCGCCCGAGCCGCAAAGCCCGGACACGCAGGCGGTTCAGACCGGCAGCGTCGCGCGTTCGCTGGCAGCGGAACCGCCTGTCGATGCGGAGCGCGTCCAGATGATCAAGCGCGCCGTCGCCGAAGGGCGTTTCCCGATCTATCCGGCCGAGATCGCCGACCGTCTGATCGCCTTCCAGCTGGGGTGGAGCAAGGAATGAGCCGCATTGACGCGATGAAGGCGGTGATCGCCGCCCTGCAGGCCGAGATCGCCGCGATGAAGGCCTTCGACGTCGACGCCCTCGTCGCCGCCACCGCCGCCAAGGAGCAGGGCCTCGTCACCCTTGCCGCCAATGACGACGGCATCGACGCCGAACTGGAGGCGCTCGCTCACGAAGCCGCCGCCCTCAACGAAACCGCCCGCGTCTACGTCAACCTGATGGCCGCCAGCGTCCAGCGCCGCATCGAGGCCCTGACCGGCAAGCCCCAGCTCAGCTACGGCCCCGCAAGACGCCTCGCGGTCTGAGCCGCACGCCCAGGTGCGACCCGCACCACCGCCCACATTCCACCTTGCCCTCCGCCCTCCACGACGATACAGCCCCCACCTTCGGAGCGGTGGCCGAGTGGTCGAAGGCGCACGCCTGGAAAGTGTGTATACGGCAAAACCGTATCGAGGGTTCGAATCCCTCCCGCTCCGCCA
>CAZACH010000062.1:0-10162 GCA_964483275.1 uncultured Sphingomonadaceae bacterium
GCCTTCGTCGACGGCAATTACGTCTCGACCACCTATAATAACGACGTGGTGACGCGGCAGAAGGGTATCGAGGTCTTCGGCCAGACGCGCTTCGCCGACTGGAGCGCCGATGCCAGCTACACCTGGTTGAAGGCGCCGCAGACCATCACCGCGCTCGCCAACCCGGCGCCGGCCGACGGCTCCTATCAGGCGCCGGTGCCGGTCGTGACCCAGGCGGTGCGCCGTCCGAAGAATATCGCCAGCTTCAACCTGACCTATGCGCCGCAGGAGATGCCCTTCTCCGCGACGCTGACCGTCCGCTACAACGGCAAGCAGCGCGATTATGCCTTCAACCCCTCCTATGACCGTCTGCTGGTCGACCTGAAGGCCTATACGCTGGTCAATCTTGCCGCGACCTTCGACGTCACGGACACTGTCCAGCTCTTCGGCCGGGTCGAGAACCTGTTCGACGAGGACTATGAGGAGGTGTTCACCTTCGCGACCTCCGGCCGCGCGGCCTATGGCGGCGTGCGCGTCCGCTTCTGATGGGCTGGTGGGCCTCCATCCTTGCGCTTCTGGGCGCCGTGCTGCCGGGTTCGCCCGGCGGCACGGACCGCCCCGAACCCGCGCGCAAGCCGATGCGGGTCATGTCGATGAACCAGTGCACCGACCAGCTCGTGCTGGCGCTGCTGCCACCCGAACGGATCGCCTCGGTCACATGGCTGTCGCGCGATCCGGGCGGGTCGCTGATGCATGAACAGGCGCGCAAGGTCGCGACGAACCACGGCCTTGCGGAGGAGGTGGTGCGGCAGAAACCGGACCTTGTGGTCGCCGGCAGCTATACCACCCCGGCGACGCGCGGCCTGCTGCGGCGGCTCGGCTATCCGATGATCGAGGTCGAAAATGCCGACAGTTTCGACGGCATACGCCGGATCACGCGACAGGTCGCGAAAGCCGTCGGCGAAGAACCGCGCGGCGAGGCCCTGATCGCGCGGATGGATCGTCAACTGGCGGCACTCGCGCGCGACCCCGGCCCGCCCTTGCGTGTCGCGGCCTGGGACGGGGCCGGCTTCAACGCCAGCGAGGGCACGCTCTACAATGCCGTGCTCGAAGCCGCCGGCGCGGTGAACGTCGCCAACCGGCCGCCGGCCAGCACCTATGGCCGTCCCGATGTCGAGGTCCTGCTCGCGACCGCGCCGACCCTGCTCGTCAAGGGCGCCGGCACCGGACGCGCGCCCGGCCTGCGCGACAATGTCGAGCGTCATCCGATCATCCGCCGTTACTGGGACGGGCCGCGAACGCTGACGATCCGTCAGGCCTATTATCTCTGCGGCACCCCGTTCATCACCGACGCCATCTTCATGTTGCGCGCCGAGCTGCGGGATGCGGCGACCCGGATCAGGACGCCGCTGCCCTTCGCCCCGACGAGGGACCTGTGAACCGCTGGCTGGTGCCGCTGCTCGCGCTGGTGCTGCTGGCCGCGGCGCTGGCCTCGCTGCTTGCCGGCGCGGTCTGGCTTGTCCCCGGCGAGGCGTTCGCATCGCTGTTCTCGGGCAAGGCCGACCTGCCCGGCCTCATCGTCGGCGAGATTCGCCTGCCCCGGCTGATCCTCTCGATCGCGATCGGCGCCGGCCTCGGCCTGTCGGGCGCGGTCCTCCAGGGCCTGCTGCGCAATCCGTTGGCCGAGCCGGGCCTGCTCGGCATTTCCGCCGGCGCCTCGCTGGGCGCGGTGATCGCCATTTATTTCGGGTTCGCCGCCGGTTTCGCGCTCGCCGCGCCGCTCTTTGCCCTGATCGGCGCCTTCGTGACCGCGACCATCGCGCTGATCCTGGCGCGCAGCGGCGGGACGCTGGCGCTGATCCTGACCGGCGTCGCGATCAGCAGCATGGCGATGTCGGGCGTCAGCCTCGCGCTCAATCTGTCGCCGAATCCCTATGCCGCCTATGAGATCATGACCTGGCTGATGGGCTCGCTCACCGATCGCAGTTGGGAGCATGTGCGGCTTGCCCTGCCGTTCATCCTGCCGGGCCTGCTGCTCCTGCTGCTGACGGGCCGGGCGCTCGATGCCCTCGCGCTGGGCGATGTGCAGGCGGAGAGCCTTGGCGTGCCGGTCGCCCGCACCCGCCTGCTCGCCCTGCTCGGCACGGCGCTCGCGGTCGGCGCCGGTACGGCCGTGTCGGGAACGATCGGCTTTGTCGGGTTGATGGCGCCGCATATAGTCCGCCCGCTCGTCGGCTACCAGCCGGGGCGCGTCCTCATGCCCGCCATGCTGGCTGGCGCGATCTTGGTCACGCTGGCCGATATCGCGACGCGCACCCTGGTGTTCAGCGGCGCCCCGCTCAATGTCGGCGTGTTCACCAGCCTGATCGGCACGCCCTTCTTCTTCTGGCTGGTCCTGCACATCCGCAGGCGCACGGCATGAGCGCGCTCACCCTCGAAGCCATTGCGGTCGACCGCGGCCCGCGCCGCGTGCTCGACGGCATCGGCCTCGGCCTCGCGGCCGGGCGGTTCACGGCGGTGATCGGTCCCAACGGCGCCGGCAAGAGCACCATGCTCGCTGTCGCCGCCGGCCTGCTCGCGCCAAGCGAGGGCAGCGTGCAACTTGGCGGACGACAACTCGCGTCGATCGGCCGGCGTGAACTCGCCCGCCGCCGCGCCTATCTGCCCCAGCGCGCCGGCGTCGAATGGCCGATCAGCGTCGAGCGGGTGGTGGCGCTCGGCCTGACGCCGGCCCTGCCCGCCTTTGGCGACCTGCCGCCGGCGATGCGGCCCGCGATCGACGAGGCGCTGGCCGCCTGCGACCTGCTCCACCTGCGCCAGCGCCCGGCGACCAGCCTGTCGGGCGGCGAGCTGGCGCGGGCGATGCTGGCGCGCGCCATCGTCGGCGACCCGGAACTGCTGATCGTCGACGAGCCAACCGCCGGGCTCGATCCGCGCCATGCGCTCGACGCCATGCGCCGCCTGCGCGCCCGCGCCGATGCCGGATGCACGGTGGTGATGGCGATCCACGACCTCGACCTCGCCCTGAATCATGCCGACGATCTGGTCGCCCTCAAGGATGGCAGGCTGCTCGCCGCCGGTCCCGTCGATGACGCCGCAACCGAGGACCTGCTCGTCGCGCTTTATGACGTGCCGGTCCGTCTCACCCGCGACGGCGATGGCCTCGCGGTTCGCTTTCTCGTGCCTGAGGAAAGATCATGAAGCCCCTGCCCTTCCCCCTGCTTGCCGACCTCCTCGCCGATCACGCCAATGGCTGTAGCATCGGCAGCGCCGGCGCGATCGCCGAATTCATGCGCGACGCGGACGAACCGGCCGACCTTCACCGCGACGACGACCGGATCGAGATCGCGACGCCGCGCGGCGCGCTCCGCATCGCGCCCGCCGGCGCGGTCGCCGCAATCGCATGGGACAGCCTCTCCGCCGACGGCGAAAGCTGGGGGCATGGCATGGCGATCTGCATGGCGACGCCACAAACGCCCCATCGCGCCATCCACGACCTCGGCCGCGACGCCGCCGCCGTGCGCTCGCAAGATCGCGACCATCGCCTGTTCGGCCTCGGCGTCGGCCATGGCGCGGTCGAGATGGCGCTGCGCACCGACGACGCCGACCTCATCGCCGCCATGGCGGGCGCGGAGGGGCAGGCGTTCGTCGGCAACAGCGCGCTGATGGGCCATGTGCTGCGGGCGCAACCGCACCGTATCCTGATCTCGCCGATCGGCCGGATCGAGGTGTTCCAGCCCGTCCCGCCACCGGACGGCAAGTCGCCCGAAGGCCCGCATACCCACCTGATCGCGAGGCTGGTCGCGAAAGACCGGCCGCATCTGTCGAACACCCCTATCCCGGACGGCTTCCAGTCCGTGCTCAACATCCACCCGCGCTCGCCCTGGCGCACGCCGCTGGGCGAGCGGCACGATTATCGCCCCGACCTCGACGCCGCCTTCGCGCCCCTGCTCGACCGCTACGGCCTCGCGGAGGACCGGGCGGTCGACGAGCAACTGCGCGCCGCGATCGGGCAAGGCGCCAGTCCCGAATTCGCCGAGTGGCCGGAAACCCGCCGGGGCAGAACCAAGGCCCGCATCGTCCTGCGGCGCATGGCGGCGGCCGGCGACGCGCGCGTGGCGCCATGGCGCGCGCTGTTCGACCGGGCGACGGCGGAACCGGACGCCGACGAGGGGGAGGAAGCCTAGCTCCGGATCCTGCTCGGGTCGCTAGAGTTTGTCCGGTTTGAGCGGCGCCGCTCTTGCATCAGAGCACGCCGAAGAAAAGCAATCCCAGCACGATCAGGCCCGGAACGCCCAACACCCACAAAATCAAAGCCTTACCCATAACCACCTCTTTTTCCGACTTTCCTCCGGGACAACGACCGGCCGCGAAAAAGGTTCGGCGGTGGCGTGCCCGCGCGCGCGGCGATGGATCAAAGGGCGGCAAGCGCGTAAAAGGATGGACGTCTTGATGGGAGGCAGGAATGTTCGGCAGAATCCTCGGCCTTGCGATACTGGTGTCCGCCCCCGCTTGCCCGCTTCTGGCCCAGCCGGCCGCTGACGCCCGCTACCATATCGGCGACACCGGGATACGCTGCGTCCGCCTCCCCTGCCCCAGCCGCGCCCTCTACGTGCCCGATGCCCGTGGCATGGCCGACCGGCACAATCTGATCTACGCCGACATGGACGGCAATGCCGCTCCGCCGGCGATCGAGGCCAGCGCCGCCGTGATCGACGCGGTGGCGGAGGCCTGGCGCGAATATCAGTGCATCGCGGTCGACGGGCGCCTGCTTGGCGACAGCGGCGGCGTGCCCGTGCTGAAGGTCGAGCGGATCGTCGGGCCTTGCAGCAAGCAGTGACCGGGAGCCGGATCGCGCCGAGAACCCTATCCCCCGCCGGGCGCCTTTGAGCCGATCGGCCGGCTGCCGGCGGACGGCCGCGCGCCGCCGCCCTTGCTCCAGTCGATCCGGTAAAGGTCGAAGCGCCGGTCGGTGAGGTTGCGCACCGTCCCTTCCGCCCGCGCCCAGGTCAGGTCGGAGAGGTTGACGTCGGCGATGGTCAGCGTCTCGATATTCTCGCTCGCCTCGGCGGCGATGCCGTCGCGCGCGAAGGGAAAATCGCACGGCGTCAGGATGCAGGACTGCGCATATTGCACGTCCATATTGTCGACGCCCGGCAGGTTGCCGACATTGCCCGACATCACGACGAAGCATTGGTTCTCGATCGCCCGCGCCTGCGCGCAATAGCGCACGCGCATATAACCCTGGCGGTTGTCGGTGCAGAACGGCACGAAGATGATGCGCGCGCCCTCGTCGACCAGGCGCCGCGCCAGTTCCGGAAACTCGCTGTCGTAGCAGATCAGCACGCCGACCGGCCCGACGTCGGTCTGTATGACGTTGAGTTCCTCGCCGCCCTTGATCTTCCACCAATAGGCCTCGTTGGGCGTCGGGTGGATTTTCTCCTGCATATGCACGGAGCCGTCGCGCAGGCAGACATAGGCGACATTCTGGATATCGCCGTCGTCGGTCTGCGTCGGGTGCGATCCGCCGACGATGTTGATGTTATAGCGCAGCGCCATGCGCGACAATTCGTTGACCAGGGGGCCGCGATGCTCCGTCAACCGGTCTATCGCCTCCATCGCGGACAGTTTTTCCGGCTCGAACGACAGCAGCGACAGGGTGAATAATTCCGGAAAGACGACGAAATCGGCGCCATAGTCCGAGGCGACGTCGACGAAATATTCGATATTGTGGATGAACTCGGCGAAGTCCTTCACCGCGCGCGCCTGCAACTGCACCGTCGCCAGCCTGACCCCCTCGACATCGCGCGGCACGCGAAAGGACGGCGGCTCGTCGGGATCGACATAGGGATTGCGCCAGATCATGTGCACGGCGAACCCTTCCGACGCCGGATCGTCGGGCAGATAATTGGGCAGCAGGCCGATCGGCGTGAAACCGTTGGCAAGCTGGAAACCGATCACCGGATCGCGCAGCTTGCCCTCCTGGACCTGGGCGACATAATCCTCCGGCCCGTCGACCTTGCGTTTCGCGCGGCGATAGCCCGGCATCCGGCCGCCGAACACGATGCCCTTGAGTTCGAGCCGCTCCGCCAGCGTCCGCCGCGCATCGTACAGCCGCTTGCCGATGCGCAATCCGCGCCGGCGCGCGTCGACCGCCAGTTCGATACCATAGAGCCAGTCGCCGGTCGGATCGTGCCGGCTGCCAAAGCCGTTGCCGCTGATGGTTTCCCAGTCATGCGTGCTCAGCGCGAGATTCTCGTCGATGCGCGAGGAAGCCGCGTAGCCGACGACCTTGTCCTCGAAGATCGCCACGAACTGGCCGTCAGGGAAATTGTTGATCTGGCCGCGGATCATGCCGCTGCTGTAATTGTCCATGCGCGGATAGATCCGTGCGATCAGCGCCCGGATTCCGGGAATATCCCCCGGCACCGCCGTGCGCACGGTCAGTCGGGCATCGCTTCTCTTCTTCGCCAAGTCATGCTCCTTGTCCGGTCCAGCGGCAACAGCCTAGCGAGGGACGCGGGCCGCCGCCAAATCGCCCGCGATGCACGTCAACGCAGGTCACCGCGAAAAGCACCGCTTGCATCATTTCCCCACGCTGCCGGCCTCGCTTGCGCCGCTTGGACAATCCCCCCGCACGGCGCCCCGCAAGCCGACAGATCAGGCCATATATTTCATTTCGCCTACGTTTGAATATAAGATGGAACACATCAGAATTAACTATGATGCTTCTTTGAACAACTAGGAATTAACCTTAACTTTAATGATTAATTTACAAATTAACCACGAAAGTTTCCGGAACGTAAATCTGCGTTGCCTACCCCGGATCGTGAGGTTTGTTCTCGCGAGTATCGGCAATGGCAGCATTCTCCGATCGGCCGGCGGCAAGGCGGATCATCGCCGCGCTTCTCCTGGCAGCGGTATCCCCCCTGACCCAGGGCAGCCTGGGCCGTCTCGATCAGCCGGAAATCCGTATTCTGGCATCCCACAATCGCGAGCGCGCGGCGTTGGGCGTCGGCCCGCTGCAATGGGACGAGAAGCTGGCGCGCGACGCCGCGAGCTGGGGCGAACACCTCGTCCGGCTCGGCTATCTCGTCCACAGCGATGTGTCGCAGGGCGAAAATCTGTGGGCCGGAACGCGCGGCTATTACAGCATCGAGGCGATGGTCGGCCTGTGGGCCGACGAGAAGAAGCATTACAAGCCCGGCATATTCCCCGCCAACAGCAAGACCGGCGACCTCGCCGATGTCGGCCACTATACGCAGCTCGTATGGCGCGACACGCGGAACGTCGGCTGCGCCATCACGCATGGCGCGCAGGACGATTTCCTCGTCTGCCGCTACAGCGGCCCCGGCAATGTGATCGGCGAGCGCCCCTTCTAGGGCATTGGGCATTCAAGCAAGCCGGATGGAGTCGTCTGGCGGCCCGAAAATCACGGAAGCCGGAGGGTTTCCGGCTCAATCACAATCGGCAAGGACTCTCAATCCGCACCGCCATTCTCACGTCCATTCGTCCTGAACGTGTCGAAGGCTGATCATACCGATTTGCGGGTCTGCCCCGCACCTTGCGGATGGGAAGGCGCGCACCTGCCGTCGCTGACCTGACGGCCGCCTGAGGCGCGACACGCTCGGGACAAAGTCGAAGGGCGATCGTACCGATTTTCGGGTCTGCTCCGCACCTTGCGGATGGGACGGCCCAAGTCCGCCGTGGTTAACCTGACGCGACACGCTCGGGACAAACGAGCATATTCGGCGCCCCACGAGCGCCGACCCGTGCCGGCCTGAAAATGATAACCTCGCGCGCGTCCAGCATTCATGGCTGCCCGGACACGGCGCGCTGGATCACGCAAGCGATGTCGATCCGGCCCCGAGGGGGCGTTGCCGGTTCAGGCCGTGCCGATGGCGCGCCGGCGGCGGTTCTGCGAATAGCGCACCGCGCCACCCGCAATCGCGAAGCCGGAGATCAGCTGCGCCCAGGTCGACGGTTCCGGGACCGGCGAGGTGCCCGGATTGGTCGGCGGGATATAACCGCCGCCACCACCACCGGGACGGACGGGGATGAAACCACCGCCGGGTCCGAAGGGCGAGCTACCGCCATATTGCGGGCCGCGCGGGGTCTCCAGCGACGACAGCGTCGTCGGGCCGCCCAGCGGCCCTTGCAGGCCCGGCCCGATCGCCTGGAAGGGGCCGGTCACGGGGATGCATGGCGGCGCCTCAGCGGCGACCGGCTTGACGTGGGTCTTGGGCAGCGCATAGGCGCGCGGCGAGGTTGCCTTGTGAACGGCCTTCTTGATCGGTGGAACGGTGGCGGTCAGCGCCGTCATCCCCGCAACCGGGCATACGCAAGCCGCAACAAGCTGCGCCGCCTTCGATGCCGCGAGCGATTTAAGCACGATAGGTCTCCCCCTTCAGGACCAATGCAGAACCCACCATTCGCATTGCCAGTTAACAATTCCACCCGGCTAATCGGTTCCATAGCATGGGTTTTCGCGAATGTCTCGCCGTGAAGGTTAACGGCTGATCGCTTTTTGGGCGGTGCTGCATCACGGCAACAATCGCCCGCTTCTCGCCGGCCGGACGACCCGACATCCTTGCGCCGATGAGGAAAAGGCCGCCCCGATCACCGGAGCGGCCCTGATTCCCCGGGCGCCGGGCGCCGAATCAATCCTCGGCGCCATCCTCGCCATTGGAGTCACCCACGGCGACCGCCAGCGGGTCCTGGCCGATGGCCAGTTCCGCCGGCTCGTCCTTCTCGACCAGCTCCTCGACGGTCGGGCCGTCGCTGTCGACGCTGCCGTCGGCCAGCACGAACTGGCGCTGGGCCTGCTGGGCCTTGAGCGCCGCGTCGCGGCTGTTCGCGGTGACGCGCAGGCGACCGACCGCCGCGCCGGTGCCGGCCGGGATCAGGCGGCCGACGATGACATTCTCCTTGAGGCCGTTGAGCGAGTCCACCTTGCCCTGCACCGAAGCCTCGGTGAGGACGCGGGTGGTCTCCTGGAACGACGCCGCCGAGATGAAGCTGCGGGTCTGCAGGCTCGCCTTGGTGATGCCGAGCAGCACGGGCTTGCCTTCCGCCGGCTTGCCACCGCGTTCGGCCGCACGCCGGTTCTCATCGTCCATGTCGTCGCGATCGACCTGCTCGCCGGGCAGCAGCGTGGTGTCGCCGGGCGCCGTGATCTCGACCTTCTGCAGCATCTGGCGAACGATCACCTCGATGTGCTTGTCGTTGATCTTCACGCCCTGCAGGCGGTAGACTTCCTGGATTTCCGCGACGAGATATTCGGCAAGCGCCTCGACGCCGAGGACTTCCAGAATGTCGTGCGGATCGGGCGAGCCGGAAATCAGGTTGTCGCCCTTCTTGACCCAGTCGCCTTCCTGGACGTCGATCACCTTGGACTTGGGGATCAGGTATTCCACCGGATCGCCTTCCTCCGGCACGATCGCGATCTTGCGCTTGGCCTTGTAGTCGCGCACGAACTCGATGCGGCCCGAAACCTTGGCGATGATCGCGTTGTCCTTGGGCTTGCGCGCCTCGAACAGTTCGGCGACGCGCGGCAGACCGCCGGTGATGTCGCGGGTCTTGGCGGCTTCGCGCGGAATACGTGCGATCACGTCGCCGGCCTCGACCTGCTGGCCCTCGTTCACCGACAGAATGGCGTCGACCGACAGCAGGTAGCGCGCCGCCTCGCCCGAATCCCCGTCGAGCAGGGTGATGCGCGGACGCAGATCGTCCTTCTTGCTGGCGCCGCGGCCCTTCCAGTCGATCACCACCTTGTTGGTGATGCCGGTGGCTTCGTCGACCTGCTCCTCCAGCGAGGTGCCCTCGACCAGGTCCTGATACTTCACCACACCGGCGGAATCGGTGATGATCGGCAGCGTATAGGGGTCCCATTCGGCCAGGCGATCGCCCTTGGAGACGATATGCCCGTCGGCGTTGAGCAGGGTCGCGCCGTACGGAATGCGGAAGGTCGCGCGCTCGCGGCCGTCCGTGTCGACGATGACCATTTCGCCGTTGCGCGCCATCGCGATGCGGCGGCCACGGCTGTCCGTGATCGTCGGCAGGTTGCGATATTCGAGCTTGCCGTCGACCGGCGCCTCCAGCGTCGACTGTTCGGACACCTGCGCGGCGCCGCCGATGTGGAAGGTCCGCATCGTCAGCTGCGTGCCCGGCTCGCCGATCGACT
>CAZACH010000063.1:0-9921 GCA_964483275.1 uncultured Sphingomonadaceae bacterium
CCGACCGCTTCGACATCACCCGCAAGGATGCGCGGCACCATGTCGCGTTCGGCGCGCCCGGCATCCACCGCTGCCTCGGACAGATGCTGGCCCGCAAGGAACTGGCGATCGCGCTGCCGGCACTGCTTGCCCGCCTGACGGACATCCGCGTGCTGGAGGAGAGTGACACCGCCTATTGGCCCGGCCTGCTTCATCGCGGGATCACGAGTCTGCGTATCGGTTACAAGGTCGTGTCCGGATAGCCATATGGAACCTTATCCGGTTGCGTCCCATATTGGCTTTACGATGATCACGGGAATCTGGAGTATTGATCATGGCAACGATTGTCGAAAAAGATAAGATCACCAAGGGTTTCGGAACCAAGGACCGCCCGGTCACGCAGGAGGTGTGGGACCGTGAGCAGTTCTTCCCGGAGCACGCATCGCTGAACGTCGATGGCGAGATCGAGCCGAATCGGCGTCATTTCAGCTATGCGATCTATACCGATCCGAACTTCGCGAAGCTTGAGCACAGCTTTGTGTGGGAGAAAAGCTGGCTCTATGTCGGCCGTGACGAGGATTTGCCCGCGGTCGGCGATCGCATGCCCGTCAATGTCGGCGCGCGCTCCTACATGATCGTCCGTTCGGGCGAGGACGAGTTCAAGGCCTATTACAACTCCTGCCCCCATCGCGGCACCGAGCTGTGCGTCAAGAAGGAGAATGCGGAGTCGATCCGCTGCCCCTATCATGGCTGGGAGTGGCAGAATGGCGGCAAGCTGAAGCGGATTTCCAGCCACTGGGACTTCAAGGAAATCACGCCGCTGAACGGCAATCTCCCCGAAGTGCGGCTGGAGCGCTGGGGCGGCTTCCTGTTCCTCAACGCCGACAAGGATGCGCCGTCGCTGATGGACGCGCTGGGTTTCATCCCGGAGCACTTCAAGGAATTCGATTACGGCAACCGCTACACCTTCGGTCATTTCCGGCGTGAGATGAACTGCAACTGGAAGGTGTGTCAGGAAGCGTTCCAGGAGGCCTATCACCTCTATACCACGCACCCCGAAGCCGCGCCGTTCGCGGGCGACGCGCAGGGCAAGTACGACATCTGGGAAACCAAGGGCAGCCATATCGGTCGCAACTCGACCTATTCGGCGATTGCCTCGGCGCTCGCGCCGGCCGATCTTAGCCCGGTGGCTTCGGCACAGATGTTCATGCAGGCGACCGGCGACTGGCATTATCCGGGCTATCCGGTGCCGGAACTCGACCCCAGCAAGGACCTGCGCAAGCAGGTGTCTGACTGGGTCCGTGGTGCGTTCAAGGCCAAGCATGGCCGCGAGACGGCGGTTCCCGACGCGATCCTGCTCGATTCGCTGCTGTACTTCTTCTACCCGCATTCCTGCTTCTGGCTGTCGGAAGCGGTGCCCTTCACCTATCAGTTCTGGCCGCACGCGACCGACCCGAACAAGAGCTATTTCGAAGTGCGCATGCTCTATCCGGTGAAGGCGGGCGAGACGCGTCCGCCGGCAGCGGAGCGGGTCGACCTGGGGCCGGACGATTCGATCTTCGCGGCGATGCAGGACAAGTTCGGCTTCCTGGCCTATGTGTTCGACCAGGATTGCGGCAACCTGCCGCGCGTCCAGCGGGGTTCGCACTCCTTCAACCTCGACAAGCCGCAGACCCATCTCGGCGCCTATCAGGAATCGATCATCCAGCAGTGGAACACGCTGATCGTGGGTGCCGTCGAGAAGGGGATCGAGGCCCGGGCGAAGCAGGCGGCCGAATAACCCATCGGACCGCCGATCCGGCACTTTGGCGCCGGCGTCCCCGACATGGGGGCGCCGGCGCTGACCATATGGGGGCCGGGCCGCCCGGCTATTGCTGAACCGCGCCGGTTTGGTCCAGCTCCTCCAGCCATCGCGGGATGCGGGCCAGAGTGGCTTCGTCGGCAAAGCGCAGCAGGCAGATGGCGGCGCGCGCCAGCTTGCGGCGCAGCGTGATCAGGCTGTCGGTGCCGTCCGCCCAGTCCAGCAGGGCCACCCGAATCTGCGCCTCGATCGCCGCGGCGATATTGTCGTGCCCTATCCGCTTGGCGAGGCGCGAACGGCCGCACAGGTCGCGCACCCAAAGATGGATCGCCTCGACGGTGCGCCCGGTGAACAGCCTTGCCAGCCGCCGCCCCTCCAGCCCGCGCCATACCAGCAATATCTGGCGGCGTGCGTAGCGCGGTTGAATCTGCGCGGACCGCCACAGCGTTTCGGCGAAGCCGCTGACGATGTTGACGTCCAGCCGCTGCGCCATGCTGGCGGCCCCCGCGATGCAGGCTTCGTGATGCTCCAGCAGCGCCTGCTCCAGCACCGCGTCGCGATTGCCGGCGAGATTATAGATGGTCGGCGCGGTCACGCCGCTCCGCTCCACCAGCCGCCGCACGGTGACGAACTTGGCGCCGCCCTCGTCGAACAGGTCGCGCGCCGCCGCCAGCAGCACCGCCCGCCGCTCCATCTGCCTGTCCGACAGGCCGCCGGGGCGGGTTGCGGGAGGCTGGGCCGCGCTGTCCCGCCACGGCTCGCCGATCCTTGGCGCAGCGCCTGGTCCGGCCGTCCCATATGCACCCTTCACGCCGCCGCTCCGTCCCTCATCCAAAGGGCGAGGACTTTAACATATCGGTGTGATTGTTAAAGACGGTGCTGTTCTCAATGGCCTCTCGCCCGCCTAGGGTGCCGCCGGCAACAACCGCTGACCAGCGTCGTGAATCACGACCGAATGAGGATGCACACATGTCGTATCTGTTGACGCCCTATGACGAGTTTCCCGTCCACCAGGCCCCCCACCCGTTCAGCTATATCCCGTCCACCGACTATAGCTGGGACGAGGGCTATTGGTTCGGCGTGTTCAACGCTGACGCGAAGGTGTTTCTGGGCACCTATTTGCGGGTCAATCCCAACTCCGACATGATCGGCGGCTGCGCGCTGTTGAACGTCGAGGGGCGCCAGCTCACCGTGCGCTTCAACCGCTGCTGGCGTCGCAATTTCGCGCTGGAAGTCGGCCCGTTCAAGATCACGTTCGAGGAGCCGCTGCGCAAGATCCGCCTGACGATGGACAAGAATGACAGCGGCCTGACCTTCGACCTGCTGTGGGAAGGCACCTCGCCGGCCTTTCTGGAGGATCATCACATCGCCACCAACCGTGGCCGCCGCACCACCGACCAGACCCGCTATTCGCAGCCGGGCAAGGCGAGCGGCGTGATCCGGTGGGGCGACCGCGAATGGGATGTCGAGCCGAACAGCTGGTCGGGTTCGCGCGACCATAGCTGGGGCCTCTATGCCTCGCGTCCGCCGCTGTCGCCGTCCCCGGCGCTGCTGCCGCCGCCAGCCAATGACGAGGGGCCGAAGCGCGCCATGCGGTTCTGGACCTGCTTCCGCACCGAGCCGTTCAGCGGCTTCTATCATGTGCACGAAACCGCCGAGGGCGTGCAGTGCAAGATGAACGACGTGTTCGGCACGCCCTTTGACGGCCGCATCTTCAAGGGTTGGAACGACGAGGATATCGAACTCGTCTCCGGGCGTCATGAAATGACGTTCAACCCCGGCACGCGCATCCTCAAGCAGGCGACCTTCTTCCTGCAGGATGCGCAGGGACGCGAATGGCGTCAGGTGTTCGACATCGAGACCCCGCCCTGGGTCGTCCAGCCGATGGGCGCCTTTCCGGGAAGCTGGAAGGACGGCGGCACCTTCCACACCTATCACGGCTCCGAGGAGCTGGCGCTGGAATGGGACGACGCCGATTATTCGAAGCAGCCCTTCGAGTACAAGCCCTACAAGGTCAGCGGCGCCGCCGCCGATGAAGGTTTCAACACCGGCACCGGCAATGGCTCGATGGTCCACGGCCCGGAATATCTCGCCCGCGTGACCACCCATGCACCCGACGGCAGCGTCACGACCGGCGCCGCGCAGGTCGAACTGTTCATCAACGGGCCTTATCAGCCCTATGGCTTCGAATAAGCCGTAGCCGTCCGCCGGTGGCGGCCATCCCATGCGGGATGGTCGCCGCCGGCAAGACCGTCCCCGCGGGGGGATCAGGCGTCGACGGGAAGCGTGTCGCGAACGTCCGCGAAGCTCAGCGCGATAGGCTCATTCGATTTGAAGAAGATCAGCGCGCTGCTGATGTTGCGGCTGATGACAAGCTTCGCTGGATCATAAAAGGGACTGACAAGCCGCAGCATGCGCGGCAGCAGATAGGCCATCTGCCGGGCGACGAGCCGTCGCTGCACGCGCTTCGACTGCCGGCGTTCGTCCGGCGTCATGCCTTCCCGATATTTGACGAAGACGATGCGCGCGGCGGCGTTGAAGATCTTGTTTATGTGCCAGAATGAATAGATTAGCCCGGCCATGCGGATGAAATAATTGCCCGAGACGGCGTGGAATGCCTTGTGACATGTCGCGCGATGCTCGAATTCTTCCGCGACATGCCATTGGAACAGGTTGGCGCCGTATGAATCCGCGCCCTTGAAGAAGCCGTCACATGCCTCCAGCGCGTATTTCGCGCTGAACGTCGCCGTCGTCTCGAAGCCGGCGCAATAGGCGACGTTGAACGCCAGCGACCTTTGCTTGCGCATGGTCTGCAAATGCTTGACCGTATCGTCGATCAGAGGCTTGAGATCGTCAAAGCCCGCCGCGAACATCTGCTTGTTGAATGCGATGTGATAGCGGGCGTGAACCGTTTCCTGCTGGATGAAATCGCCGATCTCGTCCGCCAATTCCCTGTCGTTCACGCAATATTTCGCACGGACTTCGTTCATGACATTGTTGAGATAATGCTCGACATAGGGGATCAGGACCGACGCGCCATTATTGATGTGCGCGAACTCCGGCACTGGCGACCAGTCCAATAGTGCATCGGGCGAAGCGATATCGGGCTTTCTTGCGGTCAATGACATGATGCCTTCTCCGGCTTGTTTCGCGCAATTCTCCCTCACGCGGCGATCGGGCAGGTCTTTTGTCCAAACTATGCCGTCCGGCAGGCGACTTCCATGCCGAATTCAGCTATATGATGCCAAAATAGTCGTAAATCACGCCAGGAAGCCATGAGCATCTATGTCTCCGCCACGATTCGGCGTTATGTCGGCGAACTCACGAGGTTCGGACATGCCGCGCCCTTTCTGGGAGAGCTTGATGCGCTTGCCGCCATCGCCATGGATGAAGGCCGGGACCTGCCCTATGCCCGGCTGCGCGCGCTGTTCGACTATCTGGCGGACGGCGGCCCGGCGGACATCGGCCTTCGTTGCGGCAGCGGCCGACGCCTCGCGGAACTGGGCATCGTCGGCCATGCGATCGCGAGCAGCCAGACGCTGGGCGCCGCGCTGCGCATCGCCATCGCCCACAATGCCGGCAGCGATGAGTTGCGACAGATCCAGTTCCAGACGCGCGGCGGCGAATGGATCGTCGAAATCCGCACCGCCCCCGGCCTGCCGCATGGCGTCCGGCGGCTGGTCTGCGAGGAGTGGATCGCGACCTTCTTCGCGAGCCTTGCCGAGGTGACGCAGATCACTCGCCCGGATGTGCGCATCGAGCTGGACTATGCCGCGCTGCCCGACGTCGACTATGCGCGTTGGCTTCCGGCGACGCCGCTGTTCGGCAGGAAGCGTTGCAAGCTGGTCTTCCCCGCCGAACTGCTGGAGCAACGCCTGGTCTCCTACGACCATGACATGCTGCAGCTGATCCTGCGTCATTTCGCCGAGCGGCCGGTGAGCACCAGCTTTGCCGAGCGGCTGACCCGTTATCTGGTGTTGAACGAGGGCAAGCCGCCGAAAGTCGCCGACGCGGCCGCGCATATCGGCGTCAGCGAGCGCACGCTGATCCGCCGGCTGGCCGAGGAGGGCACGACCTACAGCAAGCTGCTGGACGAGCATCGCCGGGGCTATGCGCTGGCGCTCGCCCGCGACGGGCAACTCGGCCTCAAGCAGATTTCGGCGGCATTGGGCTATCGCAGCGAGCAGAGCTTCAAGCGCGCCTTCGTGAACTGGACGGGCAAGCCCCTGCGTCGGTGGCGTCGCGATGCCGGCATCGGTCGGCGCGGTGCGCGCCCCGTCGATCGCAGGCAATAGCGGGCCGTCCGAAGAGGGCGCCGGCCCTTATGTTTTGAAAAGGAGAGACGAGCATGAACGACAAACTCACCCAACTCGGCCCCAACCCGACGCCGCTGGAGGTGGTCAACGCCTTCTTCAAGGATTGGGAGGTGAGCTTCGTCGCGTCGTTCGACCGGTGGCTGGCGCCCGATTGCCTGTGGACCAATGCCGGCCAGCCGGATTGCCGTGGCAAGGCGGAGATCGACGCGCTGCTTAACCAGTATCTGGAAGTCTCGAACATGCCCTATGGCCGCGTCGAGATGCTCAGCGTCGCCACCACCGGCAACAAGGTGCTCACCGAGCGGATCGACCATCTCTGGGGCGACAATGGCGAAAGCCACGCCCTGCCCATCATGGGCGTGCTGGAGGTCGAGGACGGCCTGATCACCCGCTATTCCGACTATAGCGACCCGGCCCCCTTCAAACCCGCCTGATCCTGCCGTCCCGCCCGGCGCATTCCTGCTCGCCACCGCCGCAAATCCCATTATGAACTGATCCGGCAAATGGGATTGTCAGCTCAGGGAGCAGCAAATGAAAAGGAAGTCGGTTCTGATCGCGGCGGTTGCCTTCGCCGGGCTTGTGCTGGCGGCGTGCAACACCGTGCAGGGCTTTGGGCGCGACGTGGAGTCCGTCGGCCGCGCCGGTGAGGAAGCGATCAAATGATGCAGGCGCCGCGCGGCCGTTGAACGGCGACCGCGCGGCTCCGGCCGATCAGAGCGCCTGCTTCAGCGCGTCGACCAGATCGGTCTTTTCCCAGGTGAAATAATCGCCGTCCGGCTTGCGGCCGAAATGCCCATAGCTGGCGGTCGGCTCATAGATCGGCTTGTTGAGGCCCAGATGGGTGCGGATGCCTTTCGGCGTCAGCCGGACCAGCTGCGGCAGGACGGCCTCGATCTTCTCCTCGGCGACCGTGCCGGTGCCGTGGGTGTCGACATAGAGCGACAGCGGCTCGGCGACGCCGATCGCATAGCCGAGCTGGATCGTGCAGCGCTTGGCGAGGCCGGCGGCGACGATGTTCTTGGCGAGATAGCGGCTGACATAGGCGGCCGAGCGGTCGACCTTGGTCGGGTCCTTGCCGCTGAACGCGCCGCCGCCGTGCGGCGCCGCGCCGCCATAGGTGTCGACGATGATCTTGCGGCCGGTGAGGCCGGCGTCGCCGTCCGGGCCGCCAATCTCGAACAGGCCGGTGGGGTTGACGAAGATCGCCTCGTCGCCCGGCAGCCAGCCGTCGGGCAGCACGTCGGCGAAGACGCCCTTCACATAGTCGCGCAGCATCGCCTGGTCGGCGCCGACGGCATGCTGGGTGGAGACGACCAGCGCGGTGGCGCGCACCGGAACGCCGTTTTCATAGGCCAGCGTCACCTGGCTCTTGGCGTCCGGCTCAAGGAAGTCGACCTTCCGGCCGTGGCGGTCGGCGGCCAGCCGCTCCAGGATGCGGTGCGAATAATAGAGGGTGGCGGGCAGCAGGTCCGGCGTCTCGTCGGTGGCAAAGCCGAACATGATGCCCTGGTCGCCGGCGCCTTCGTCCTTGTTGCCGCTCTCGTCGACGCCCTGCGCGATGTGCGCCGACTGGCCATGCAGGTGGCAGGCGAAATCGGCATATTGCCAGTGGAAGCCATGCTGCTCGTAACCGATGCGCTTGACGGTGGCGCGGGCGGCCTGCTCGATCTCCTCGATCGTCGGCGTCACGTCCTCGCGGCAGCGGACCTCGCCGGCCAGGATGATGCGGTTGGTCGTCACCATCGTTTCGCAGGCGACTCGGGCAACCGGGTCGCGCGACAGGAACAGATCGACGACGGCGTCCGAAATCTGGTCCGCCACCTTGTCGGGATGCCCTTCCGAAACCGATTCCGACGTGAAGATGTAATTGCTGCGCGCCATCGATGCTTCCTTGTTGGTCAGGGCGAAAACTGCCGGGTTTCGGTTAATAGTTAAGAGGTAACGATATAAAGCTTTCCTTATATCGCATAGCGGGATTTGCGACGCGGTGCAATCGCCAGCACGATGGCCAGCACGGCCAGCGTCAGCGGAACGGCGTTGCCCCAGCGGGAAAACAGCGTCGGCGACCCGGCTTGGGGCAGGTGCGACTCGATGGTGCCGGCGGTGCGCCAGGGCAGGCTGGCGACGATTCGGCCGCCCGCGTCGATCACCGCCGAAATGCCGGTGGGCGTGGCGCGGATGACGGGCAGCCCCTCCTCGATCGCGCGCAGGCGGGCCTGGGCAAGATGCTGCGGCGGGCCGAAGCGGCCGAACCAGGCGTCGTTGGAAGGGTTGAAAAGGAAGGCTGGGCGGTCGGCCTCCGCCACGACATGGCCCGAAAAGATGATCTCGTAACAGATTTGCACGCCCACCGCCGGCATGTCGGGCAGGTGCAGCGTGCGCGGGCCGGGGCCGGACTCGAAATCGAGGTCGCCGGGGGCGAGGCGCGACAGGCCGAGCAGCGACAATAGCGGCCGCATCGGCAGATATTCGCCATAGGGGACGAGGTGCGCCTTGTCATAGCGGGCGCGCAGGCGGCCCAGGCTGTCCATGACGAACAGGCTGTTGGTCGCGGAGGTGGCATAGCCGCGTTCGTCCCGGATCATCGCGACGCCGCCGGCGAGCAGCAGGTCGCGCGGCCCCAGCACCCGCGTCAACTCCAGCCGGACCGCCGGCTCCTCCTCGATGAACTCGGCGATGGCGGCTTCGGGCCAGAACAGCAGACGCGGCGCGGTGGCGGTGCCGGGGCGGCCGGACAGCGCCATGTGGCGCAGGCGGTTGGCGCGCATCAGCGCCTCGATCCACTTGTCCTGCTGCTCGATATTGGGCTGGACGATGGTGATGCGCTGCGCCGTCGCCTGCCCGGCGGGAGGCAGGGCGAGCCAGCCGCCGACCGCCGCGAGCGCCACCGGCGCCATAGCCAGCGCGGCGGCGATGAAGCGCCGCGCCGCGATCAGCGCCAGCGCGCCGGCGGCGAGCACCATCAACCCGTCAAGGCCGAGCGTGCCGATCCATGCCGCGCTGCCCGCGACGGGCGTCACCGGCAGCCAGGCGACGCCCAGCGGGTTCCACGGGAAGCCGGTGAAGATGAGGCCGCGCAGCCATTCGGCCACCATCCAGCCGCCGGCCAGCAGCAGCACGAGGCGGAGCCTGTCCCCCCGCCCCCAGCGCCACGCGATTGCCGCGGCCAGCGCCGGATAGATTGCGAGGTACAGCGACAGCAGCACCACCGCGATCCAGCCCAGCCATGCCGGCATCGCGGCCTGATAGGTGAAGGCGGTGGCGATCCAGTTCAGCCCGAGCAGGAACTGGCCAAGGCCGAACAGCCAGCCGTAAAGCGCCGCCTGACGCAGGCTTCCCGCCCGGCCGAGCAGCCAGAGCAGGCCCGCGAGCGCGATCAGCGTCAGCCACCATAGCCCCAGCGGCGCGAAGCCGGTCGCGGAGATCAGGCCAAGCAGGAAAGCCAGCAGCGGATGCACCGGCGCGCCTATAGCACGGCCCCGGCCGCGCCCAAGCGGGACGCGCCCGCCGTCCAGTCCCTCGCGCGCATCGTCCGCCAAGCGTCGCCCCTAATCGACGGTCGCTGGTTGCGCGGGATGCGACAGGGCGGTGACACGCCATATGCTGTTGCCGGTGTCATCCGCGACGAGCAGCCCGCCGCCCCGGTCGATCGCGACGCCGACCGGGCGGCCTCGCGCCTTGCCGTCGGCGGTGAGGAAACCGCTCAGGACATTGACGGGCTTGCCGAAGGGCTGCCCATCCTCGAACCGCACGAAGACCACCTTGTAGCCGCTCGGCGGCTTGCGGTTCCAGGAGCCGTGCAGGCCGATGAAGGCGCCGGAAATA
>CAZACH010000064.1:0-4853 GCA_964483275.1 uncultured Sphingomonadaceae bacterium
CCACGGCGGTCGTCGGCCCCATATTGACGCCGGTATCGAACAATTCCGCCGCCAGACGCGGCGCGATGCGGGCGAGCCGCTCGAACCCCGGCTTGGTCCAATATGTCCGGCGATAAATGTCGCGGGCCAGGGCCACCGGCAGCGCCTTCATCGCGCCATCATAGCCATTGGCGCGTGCCACCGCCTCGGTGATGCCATAGCGCGTCGCGCCGCCGCGATCATCCTTGTGATCGACATAGCCGCCCTCGCGGGCGATCAACTCGTCGAGCAACCGCTCGATATCATGTTCCTTGCTCATATCCCCCTGTAACCATATGGGTTCAATGTAGGACAGCGCGAAATGAACCCGGCGTCAGGAGTTGGCGGCGGCGCGTCGATCGTTGATCGGCGTGAAGGACGGCAGCTCGACCTGATCGGTCGCCAGCAGCATCCACAAATAGTTGGGCAGCCCTTCCTCGCGGAAGCGGTAGCGCTCGCCCTTCGCGTCGATATCCGCCTCGATGAGGCCGTCGCCGACCGTCAGTTCGCGCAGGATGGTCTGGCAGCGGTCGACGCCGAGGCCATCCGCGATGAAGGGCACCACGTCGGCCATGGTGAACCAGCCGTCCGGCGACACCGCCGCGCGCGCCGCGGCGCGCAGGCAGATGCGGCGCTCGCCGACGATCAGCGATTCGACCTGGTTGACCGTGCGCGCCGATATCCGCCCGCGCGCTTCCTCGACGATCTGCTCGATCGCCCCGGTGATATCGCCGAGATGGACGTCCATGCGCCCGGCCTTCAGCGCCTGCGCGCTCGAATGATAGCTGAGCAGCCGCGCCAGATAGGGCGATCCGTTGGCGAGAAGCCCGATGGTCTTGATCGCCGGATCGTCGAAGCGCACGCCGGAGGCCTGCTCGCCGATGCTGAGCAGCTGGCGCACCTCCTCCATCGCCATGCGCGGCATCGGCAGGCCGATGACGTTGCGGCGGATCGAGGAGATATAGCCGATCAGCTCGTGCAGGTTGGCGGAAACGCCGGCAATGACGAGCTGGACGCGCGCCGCGCGGTCGGACAGGTTCTTGATCAGCTCGGCGACGTTCTGGCGGAAGTTCGGATCCTCGATGCGGTCATATTCGTCGAGGATGATGAGCACGCGCGTGCCGACGATCTCGGCGCACAGGTCGCTGAACTCGCGCGGGCCGAACGGGCCGGCGGGCAGCCGGTCGGCCAGCGTCGCGCCGCCTTCGGCCTCGGCCGTCGTGGGCGAGACGCTGCTGTGATAAAGCAGCGGGATCGAGGCCGCGAGGGCGCGGAACAGCTCGTCGAAGCGCGAATGCGCGCCGCACGAGCCATAGATCACGACATAGCGCGCTTCCCGCGCCACGTCGGCGAGCACATGCATCATCGACGTCTTGCCGATCCCGCGCTCGCCATAGACGACGACGTGGCTGCGCTGCTCCTCGATCGCGTCGATAAGCTGGGCGAGCGTCGCGGTGCGGCCGGCGAAGTTGCCGCGCTCGGTCACCGGCTGGGAGGGGGTGAACACCTCGCGCAGCTTGAAGCGCGCCGTCGCGATCTCCGACGAATCGGCAATGCCGCGCGGCTGGTCGGCGGCGGAGGCCCGAAAGCGCGGAAACGCCTCCTGCCCCGGCCGGACCCGGTCCTGCATGGTGAACAGGCGGCCGGCCTCGATAAAGGTCGGGCGGTTGGGGCGTTCGACGGCCACCATCGTTTCCGCGACAGTCCGCTTCCGGCCGAACAATCGACGAAAGAGCCGTTTGACGAATGCCAGCATCCAATTCCTCGCCGTTGATCCTGTCGCGTTGCGTTACGACAATCCTGTCACCAATGACAGGGTGGAGGTTAATAACTCACTATTAACGCCGTTTGTACGGAGCAGAGCCGCCGGGGTTTGCTTGCCGTTGTTCGGATGCCTGTGATAGACGAACAGCCGCATTGTGCTCCGGTTTCAGACGAATCGGCCGGGCAGGATGCGGCAAGGCAAGTCGCGCGCAGCGGCGTCGCAGTCGATATTTGGGAGGACAGTCGGGCGATGAAGGGTTTCTACGCCAAGTTGATGTGCTGGATGCTGTTCGCGCTGACCGCCCCGGCGGCCGCCTTCGCGCAGACGCCGCCGGCGCCGATCGCCCCGGCGGCGGCCACGCCGGCCGCCACGCCCGCGCAAAGCAAGGAAGAGCGCGAATATATCCTCGGCCCCGACGACGTCATCGAAGTCGGCGTGCTGGGCCAGGACGAGTTCAAGGCGCGCGGCCGCATCCGCGCCGACGGCACCATTGTCCTGCCGCTGATCGGCAGCGTCAACGCCTCCGGCCGCTCGGTCATCCAGTTTTCCGATGACGTGGCGCAAAAGCTCAAGAGCGGCGGCTTTTTTGCCCAGCCGATGGTCAGCGTCGAGGTCGCCTCCTATGCCAGCCGTTACGTCATCGTGCTTGGCGAATTCGCCCAGCCGGGCCTGCTGCCCGTCGATCGTCCCTATCGCGTCTCGGAAATCGTCGCCCGCGCCGGCGGCATCCGCCCGAGCGGCGCCAACCATGTCATCCTGCGCCGCGCCGATGGCGGCGCGGAGCTGAAGCTGCCCTTCGATCAGCTCGCGACCGGCGGCGACGCGGAGGACCCGCTGGTCCAGCCGGGCGACAAGGTGTTCGTGCCGGCCGCCGAGCTGTTCTACATCTATGGCCAGGTGAATGCGCCCGGCGTCTATCCGCTCAACGAGGTGCTGACGCTGCGCAAGGCGCTGGCGCGCGGCGGCGGCCTGACGCAGACCGGCTCCGAAAAGCGGGTCAGCATCTATCATGAGGGCAAGCAGGAAAAGTCGCCCTCGCTCGACCGGGAGGTGAAGCCGGGCGACGTGATCGTCGTAGGCGAGCGCTTTTTCTGACATTTGGTCAGCATTTCTCAATGATCGGACGATAGGAGGGGCGGCGATGACGTGCGTTGCGGCCTCTCGTGACGGATCGGCATCCGGGGTTTCCGCGGGTGCCGGCCGATGAGGGAGGAGCGGCTGGCCAGCATCCTCGTGGCGCGCGGCCTCGTCGATGAAGCCACGCTGGCACGGGTGCGCGCGCACCAGTCGACGCGCGGAATAGCTTTGGAGGATGCCCTGACCGATCTCGACCTCGTATCGCCGGCGGAGCTCGAGACCGCCCGTCTCGACGCAGGCGAGGATCCGGCCGGCGCCGTCGGCGCGGGCGATGTCCGTCGTGTCTCGTCGGAAATCGTCATGCTGACCGACCATAACGGGCTGCGCGCGGAGTCGATTCGCGCGCTGCGGACGCGCATCGTCGCCCAGCATATCCGCGAGGGCCGCCGCGCCCTCGTCATGTGCACGCCGCATGCCGTGTCGGGCTGCACCTTCGTCGCGGCCAATCTCGCGGTCGCGCTGGCGCAGATCGGCGCCAAGACGCTGCTGGTCGACGCCGACCTGCGGACGCCGCGCATCGGGCCGATGTTCGAGATCGGCGACCGGCAGGCCGGCCTGTCGGACTATCTGGCGAACGACAGCCTGCGCCTGGACGAGATGCTCAACCCCGACGTGCTGCCGCTGCTGTCGATCGTGTCGGCGGGCACGCTGATGGCCAATCCGCAGGAATTGCTGTCGAGCAGCCGATTCAAATATTTCGTCGACATCATGATGCGCGAATATGACATCACCATCTTCGACACGACGCCCGCCAATATCTGCGCGGATGCCCAGCGCGTGAGCACGGTCGCCGGCTACAGCCTGATCGTCAGCCGCCAGCACAACACCTATGTCAGCGACGTTTCGACGCTGGCCAAGCAACTGTCCGCCGACCGCGCCGTGGTCATCGGCTCCGTCCTCAACGAGTTCTGACCGTGGCGACCATGCATCCGGAAAATTCCTTTTCCTGGACGATGGGGCGGTACGCCGCCTATTGGCCGCTCTGGCTCGGCCTCGCGGCGCTGATCGTCCCCACCATGATCTCGCTGGCCCAGCAAAGCTGGGCGCGCGAATCGGGCGTCCACGGCCCGTTGATGATTTTTGCCGCGGCATGGCTCACCCTGCGGCGCTCGGCGGAAATCCGGGAGGCGGCACAGCCTTCATCGCCGGTCCTGACGGCGGCGCTGCTGGTGCCGGCGCTGATCGCCTATATCTTCGGCCGCGCCTTCGACTTCCTGTTCATCGAGGCCGCGGCGCTGCTCGGCATCGGCGTCGCCGTCTTCTACGCCGTCTTCGGCGCGCGGGCGCTGCGCATCGCCGGTTTCCCGATCTTCTATCTCTGCTTCGCCGTCCCCCTGCCCGGCTGGTTCCTCGACCAGTTGACGGCGCCGCTCAAGACGCTGGTGTCCCATGTGGCGACCGATCTGCTGCGCGCCGCCGGCATTCCGGTCATCCGCGAAGGCGTGACGCTTTATGTCGCCCAGTATCAGTTGCTGGTGGAGGATGCCTGCGCCGGCCTCAATTCGATCATCAGCCTGACCGCCATCGGCCTGCTCTATGTCTTCATGCTGCATAACGCCTCGTGGCGCTATTCGGCCTTCCTGCTGCTGTGGATCGTGCCGGTCGCGATCGTCGCCAACATCGTGCGCGTCATCATCCTGGTGCTCGTCACCTATTATGGCAGCGACGCGATGGCGCAGGGCTATCTCCACTCCACCGCCGGCATCGTCATGTTCGCGACGGCGCTGCTGCTGATCTTCGCGATCGACAGCCTGCTGAAGCCCATCGGCCGTCGCAAGGAGCCGCGCGCATGATCGACCGTCGCTCCCTGATCCTCGGCGGCAGCTGCGCCGTCGCGGCGCTTGCCGCCACCGCCCTGGTGCCGCGCACGCGCCTGTCGCTGCTGGGCGACGCGCAGCTCGACGACATCATCCCGACCGAATTCGGGTCGTGG
>CAZACH010000064.1:4953-9906 GCA_964483275.1 uncultured Sphingomonadaceae bacterium
AGCCAGATCGCGCTTGGCGGCGGACATGATATCCCCGCGCGCAGCCTGACCGCATCGGTGCCCGACCGGGTGGAGCACATCACCTACTGGACGCGAATCGGCGAATATCTGCCCACCAGCACGGGGGACCAGCGCGCGGTAAAGCTGCAAAGCGGTTTCAAGGGGATCGTGCCGGACGGCATTCTGGTGCGGCTTTCGACGTTCGGTGAGAGCGAAGCGGCGAGCTTCGCGGCGCTCGAGGCGTTCGGGGCGGCCTTGATAAGAGCCATTGCGCCGGGCCATCGTGCAGCCCTGATCGGCAGCAAGCTCGCCCATGATCTTGGTACGGCCTGAAGCGCCGGCCCAGATGAATGAGGTTTGCGGACGTGCATAAGGATGCGGAGGATAGGGCGTCCCCGGACTTGCCCATGTCCGGCGGGAGCGGTCCGCCGCCCACGGCGGCGACCGCCGGCGCGCCGCCGGCCCCGTCCGCCAAGGCCAGCAGCGCGCGCCTGCTGCTGCTGCTCGACGTCATAACCTGGGCGCTGCGCCTGCTTGAGATCGGCGCGGTCATCGCCTGCGGCATCGCCGCCGCCTATATGATGCCGGACCTGATCCCCGCCGCGCGGCGGGATGATTATGTCCGCGCCGTCGTACTTGGAGCCATCTTCTTCGCCGGGCTGGCGGAAACGATGGGCGCCTATGACGCCGACGTTCGCTTCTCGCTCCGCAAGGGCGCCGGCCGGGTGCTGACATCCTGGATGGCGACCGGGCTGTTCATGGTCACGCTAGGCTTCCTGACCAAGGCGTCGGAAGATTTCTCGCGCAGCTGGGCGCTGGCCTGGATGGCCATGGGCGTCGCGGCGCTGGTCGTCGCGCGCGGCATCGGGACGGTCTGGATCCGCCAGCTCAAGGGGCGCGGCGTGTTCGACCAGCGCGTCGCCATTTTCGGCGCCGGCGCACAGGGCGACCGGCTGGCGCGCTACATCGCCGGCAATGACCGGCTGACCATTGATCTCGTCGGCTTCTTCGACGACCGGCCGGAGGCGCGCCTGCCCAAGCGCGAGGCGACGATCCCGATCGTCGGCAATCTTTCCAACCTCGTCGGCCTGATCCGCGCGGGCGAGATCGATCAGGTGATCATCGCACTGCCCTGGTCCGCCGAGGCGCGTCTGCAGGAGGTGGTCGGCCTGCTCGCCATGACGCCCGTGCGCATCCGGCTGGCGCCCGACCTCGCAAGCTTCGCCTTCGCCCAGCGCCAGGTCGTGCTGCTCGGCGAACTGCCGATGATGACGCTGTTCGAACGCCCGATCTCGGGCTTCGATCAGGTCATCAAGTTCATCGAGGACCGCATATTGGCGCTGATCTGCCTGATCGTCGTGTCGCCCGTGCTGGCGGTGGCGGCGATCGCCATCCGCCTCGACAGCCCCGGCCCGATCTTCTTCCGGCAGGACCGCGAAGGCTTCAACAACCGGCCGTTCCGCATCTGGAAGTTCCGCAGCATGCGTTCCGACCAGTGCGAGGCCGACGGCATCACCCAGGCGCGCAAGGGCGACGCGCGCGTCACCCGTGTCGGCGCCTTCCTGCGCCGCACCAGCATCGACGAGCTGCCGCAGCTGTTCAACGTGATGAGCGGGGAGATGTCGCTGGTCGGCCCCCGCCCCCATGCGCCGTCCACCCGCGCCGGCGAGAAATTGTTCGGCGACGTCGTCGCGACCTATGCGGCGCGCCACAAGGTCAAGCCGGGGATCACCGGCTGGGCGCAGGTCAATGGCTGGCGCGGCGAGACGGATACCGAGGAAAAGCTCATCAAGCGGCTTGAGCACGACCTTTATTATATCGAAAACTGGTCGCTGTTCTTCGACCTCTATATCCTGGTGCGGACGGTGACGACGGTCCTGTCCCAGCGCCGCGCCTACTGACCATGGAACTGGAGGTCGCGGTCGAACGCTGGCCGGTGGCCGGCGCCTTCGTGATTGCGCGCGGCGCCAAGACGCATGTCGACGTGGTGACGGTTTGCCTGCGCGACGGGCGGCATGTCGGCCGGGGCGAGGCGACGCCGATCTATTATCATGGCGAGGATGCGGAGGGTTGCGCCACCGCCATCCGCGCGCAGGCCGATGCGCTGCGCCGCGACCCGTCGCGCGCTGGTCTGAACCGGCGGATGCCGCGCGGCGCGGCGCGCAACGCGCTCGACGCCGCGCTGTGGGACCTGGAGGCAAAACGCACGGGCAAGTCGGCGGCCTTTCGCGCCGGCATCGCCGCGCCGCAACCGCTTGCCACCGCCTACACCATCTCGCTCGGAACGCCGGATCGCATGGAGGCGGATGCGCGCGCGGCGGCCGCGCGTTTCTCCCTGCTCAAGCTCAAGCTTGCCGGCGCGGGCGATGGCGAGCGGGTCGCGGCGGTGCGGCGCGGGGCGCCCGCTTGCCGCCTGATCGTCGACGCCAACGAGGCCTGGACCGACCGCGACGTGGCCGCGGAAGCGGCCGCCCTGCTGCCGCACGGCGTCGAGCTGATCGAGCAGCCGGTCAAGGCGGGGCAGGACCATCTTCTCGACGGCGTACGATCCCCGATCACCCTGTGCGCCGACGAAAGCTGCCAGGATCGCGCCGATCTGGAACGCTGCAAGGGGCGTTACGGCGCGATCAACATCAAGCTGGACAAGGCCGGCGGCCTCACCGAGGCGCTCGCGCTCGCGAGCGAGGCCACCACGGCCGGCTTCGAGCTGATGGTCGGCTGCATGCTGTCGACATCGCTCGGCATCGCGCCGGCATTCCTGGTCGGCCAGCAGGCGCGCTGGGTCGACCTCGACGGCCCCCTGCTGCTGGCCGAGGACCGCGTCGACGGCTTCACCTATGCCGACGGCCGGATCTTGCCGGCCTCCGGCGCGCTGTGGGGCTGAGCCGGCCCTCACTCAGGGCTTGATCCGGCGGCGCCGCCGACCCAAATGCAACATATGCTGATCGAAACGGAACCCACGCCGAACCCGTCGACCCTGAAGTTCCTTCCCGGCCGCGCCGTGATGGATCAGGGGACGCGGGACTTTCCCACGCCCGAGGATGCCGGCCCCTCGCCGCTGGCCAGCGCGCTGTTCTCGCTGGGCGATGTCGAACGGGTGTTTTTCGGCGGGGACTTCATTTCCGTGACCAAGGCGCCCGGCAGCGCCGAATGGCACAGCCTGAAGCCGGACATATTGGGCATTCTCGCCGACCATTTCGCCAGCGGCGCGCCGCTTTTCTCGGGCGGCAGCGCGGCGGACATCCACATCGGCGACGACGATACCGGATTCGAGGACGATCCGGCCGATGCCGACATCGTCGCCCAGGTCCGCGAGTTGATCGACACGCGCGTCCGCCCCGCCGTGGCGCGCGACGGCGGCGACATCATCTATCGCGGTTTCCAGCGCGGCATCGTCTATCTGCAAATGCAGGGCGCCTGTTCCGGTTGCCCCTCTTCCCTCGCGACCCTCAAACAGGGTATCGAACAGCTCATTCGGCATTATGTGCCGGAAGTCACGGAAGTCCGGGCGGTCTGAGCTGCGCGGCACAAGGGGAAAAATCGAACGATGTCAGAGGAAATCCTGTCGGACCACGGGCTCGACCTGATCTTTCGCAACGCGCGCTCCTATAATGGTTTCCTCGATAAGCCGGTTACCGAAATCCAGCTCCGCGCCATCTGGGACCTGGTGAAGATGGGGCCGACCTCGGCCAACAGCCAGCCGATGCGGCTGGTCTTCTGCAAGAGCCAGGACGCGAAGGAAAAGCTCGCCGCCTTCGCGAGCGAGGCGAACAAGCCGAAGATCCTGTCCGCGCCGGTCACCGCGATCGTCGGTATGGACCTGAAATTCTATGACCATCTGCCCCGGCTGTTCCCGCACACCGATGCCCGCAGTTGGTTCGCGTCCAGCCCGGACCTCGCGGAAACCACGGCTTTCCGTAACTCTAGCCTGCAGGGCGGCTATCTGATCGTCGCCGCCCGCGCGCTCGGGCTCGACACCGGCCCGATGTCCGGCTTTGACAATGCCGGCGTCGATGCGGCCTTCTTTGCGGGCACGGACATCAAGTCCAACTTCATCTGCACGATCGGCTATGGCGACCCGGCCAGCATCTTCGATCGTTCGCCGCGCCCGACGTTCGAGGATTTCGTTCGCATCGAATAGGTCGCGGCATCCAGCCCATGATATTGGTCATCGACACGGCGGAAGCCGCCTGCTCGGTCGCCCTCGTCGAGGGGCTGGCCTGCATCGACGAATATCATGAGGTCGTCGGTCGGGGCCATGCCGAGCGGCTGGTGCCGGCGGTCGGCGCTCTGCTCGGCGGCCGCACCCCGGACGCCGTCTGCGTCGATTGCGGCCCCGGCAGCTTCACCGGCCTGCGCGTCGGGCTGGCCGCCGCGCGCGCCTTCGGCCTGGCATGGGGCGTGCCGGTCTCCGGCTATTCTTCCACGGCGATCCTCGCGGCGGCGGCGTTCGCCAGCCACAACGACAGCGAGCTGGCGACCGTGCAGATGGGCGGCCATGGCGAATTGTTCGTCGAGGCGTTTTCGCGCGACGGGCTGGTCACGACCCGCCCGCTCGCCAGCCTCACCCCCGACAAGGCGCGTGATTATGTGGCGGGGCTGCGGGCCGTCGGCTCGGGGGCGGCACTGATCGGCGGCGAGGCCGGATCATGGCCGCGCGCCGCCGACCTCGTGCGGCTGCCGCCCGAACGGCGGAGCCTGCCGCCGCGTCCGATCTATGGCCGCGGCGCGGACGCCAAACCGCAATGATGCGCGCGCGATGAGCGGGGCTATCGCCTTCCGCCAGCTTGGGCTGGACGGCATCGACCATATCATGCCGGTCATGCAACTGGCCTTCCCGCCCGACTTCGGCGAAGCGTGGAACGCCTCCCAGGTGACGGCGTTGCTTATGTTACCCGGCACCGCGCTCGTCGCCGCCGAGCGCGCCGAGCGAATCGTCGGCTCCGCCCGGTC
>CAZACH010000065.1:0-9899 GCA_964483275.1 uncultured Sphingomonadaceae bacterium
TTCGCCGCATGATCGAACGGCGGACCGGCTCCCTGCCTATCCTGCGCGAGCCGGGCCCGCGCGAAATGGCCGACCCGCTGACCGATCCGACCCGCTCGACCTGATGCGTCCGCACTGGGTCTCAGCGCGGGTCGACATTCAGTTCAGGCCGAGGCGAAAAATGGTGGTTTTGCGTGACCCGGAGCGCAGCGTACTTCAGGTACGTGAGCACCGGAAGCGCGCGAAAGCGCCATTTGCAGGCCGGCATGGGCTGAAGGTCGACCCGCGCTAGCGTTTGCGGGGGCCGGGACGGAAGGGCTTGGGCTGATGCCGCTTGGGGCCGTCGGGCCGGGGCGCGCCGCCGGGGCGGGGGCCGGCGCGCTTGTTCTGGCGCGCGGCCTCGCGCGGCGCGCCGGCCACCGGCTCGATGCGGATGCCGTCCTCGGGGTCGTCCCCGCCCGCCGTGCGCTTCACCGCCGCGCTGAAGCGGCCGGCGATGGCGCGCGGCACCTCGAACATCGTCTCCTGCGCGGTGATGCGGATGGCGCCGATTTCCCGGCGCGTGATGTGGCCGCGCCGGCAGAGCAGCGGCAATATCCAGCGCGGATCGGCGTTCTGGTTGCGGCCGACATCCATGCGGAACCAGACGGTGTCCTCGAAGCCGGCGCGCGGGCCTTCCTGCCGCGCCGCCGGCTCCGCGCCGCGATCGACCATGTCCTCGGGCGCGGGCAGGCGGGCGCGGTGGACGCGCACCAGCGCGGCGGCGATATCCTCGGCGGGGCGCCCGGCGAGCAGCTGGCGGCCCAGCTCGCGATCCTCCTCCTCGATCTCGGCGGGGGCGAGCAGGGCTTCCAGCAGGCGCTCATGGTCGCGCTGCCGGATTTGCTCGGGTCCCGGCACATCGACCCATTCGGCGGCGATGCGCGCGCCGCGCAGCATGGCTTCGACCCGGCGGCGGCGGGGATAGGGGACGACCAGCACCGCCGTGCCCTTCTTGCCGGCGCGTCCAGTCCGCCCCGAACGATGCTGAAGCGTCTCGGCATCGCGCGGCAGCTCGACATGGATGACGAGCGACAGGGTCGGCAGGTCGATGCCGCGCGCTGCGACGTCGGTGGCGACGCAGACGCGGGCGCGGCGGTCGCGCAGCGCTTGCAGGGCATGGTTGCGCTCGGCCTGGCTATGCTCGCCCGACAGCGCCACCGCCGCGAAGCCGCGCTCGATCAGGCTGGCATGGAGATGGCGGACATTGTCGCGCGTGGCGCAGAACAGCATCGCCGATTCCGCCTCGTGGAAGCGCAGCAGGTTGACGACGACATTCTCGATATCGGCGGGCGCCACCGTCACCGCCTGATAGCTGATGTCGCCATGGCCGCGATCCTCGCCGACCGTGGTGATGCGCAGCGCGTCCTTCTGGTAGCGGCGGGCGAGCGCGACGATCGGCTTCGGCATGGTCGCCGAGAACAGCAGCGTGCGGCGGCCGTCGGGCGTCGCGTCGAGAATCTCCTCCAGATCCTCGCGAAAGCCCATGTCCAGCATCTCGTCGGCCTCGTCCAGCACGGCGGCGCGCAGGGTGGTGAGGTCGAGGGCGCCGCGCTCCAGATGGTCGCGCAGGCGGCCGGGCGTGCCGACGACGACGTGGGTGCCCTGGGCGATCACCCGGCGCTCGCGCGACGGGTCCATGCCGCCGACGCAGGTGGCGATGCGCAGCCCCGCCTTCTCATAGAGCCATTGCAGCTCCCGGCTGACCTGGAGCGCCAGCTCGCGGGTCGGCGCGATGATGAGGGCCAGCGGCGTGCGCGGCGGCGGCGCG
Source organism: uncultured Sphingomonadaceae bacterium (assembly GCA_964483275.1). GTDB lineage: Bacteria > Pseudomonadota > Alphaproteobacteria > Sphingomonadales > Sphingomonadaceae > JBBCJR01. Next base: position 1,790 of record CAZACH010000065.1, read on the forward strand.
CGGCCCTTGTCGTCGAGCAGCTGCGGCGCCATGGCGAGGCCGAACGCCACCGTCTTGCCCGACCCCGTCTGCGCCGAGACGATGAGGTCGCGACCCCCGGCGTCGGCCTGCACCACAGCGTCCTGAACGGGCGTCAGCGCCGTATAGCCACGGGCGGCGAGCGCCTCTGAAAGAAGCGGGGGCAGGGCAGGGAAATTCATTGATCGTCCTGACGGGAATGGCGGACGGAGCGTCCGGCGGGATCAGCTGCCCCTCTAGTGCGCCATCGGCATAAAGCAATGGCGCGTGCGTCCTTCCCGGGATTTTCCGTTCATTTATCCGGGCAGCGCGCGGCCCGTCCCGCCTCGTCCAGGGCATAGGCGTGGACATAGTCGACCTTCATCACCGACGGATTCGGGGTCTTGTCGATGGGGAAGCCGGAGCCGAGGGCGAGATTGACGAGCAGGAGCAGCGGTTCCTTGTGCTCGGGCGGCGTCGGATGCTGCCAGATCGGCTTGCGATCGAGATAGAAGGTGATCGTCTCCGGGGCGACCTTGACGCCATAGGTGTGGAAACCGTCCGACAGCGAATCCCGGGGCACCACCGTCTTGTTGCTCTTGTTGACGCTGCGCGCGGGATTCTTGTGCCAGACATGCACGGTCGACTGGAAGGAGGCGGGGTCGTGGCCGTAATATTCGATCACGTCGATCTCGACGGACGGCTCGGTACGGCTTTTCAATTCGCTGGTCGAAAGCCAGAAGGCCGGCCAGACGCCGGGGCCGGGCGGTAGCTTGGCGCGGGTTTCGAAATAGCCGTATTTCTGTGAAAATCCGCGCTTCTGGCTGTCGGCGGAAGCGAGCAGGCCGGAACGCCATTTGCCGTCTGGACCCTTGCGCGCGGTGATGGTCAGGATGCCGTCCTCGACATCGAACGGGAAGCCGGCGCCGGGATCGGTGAAGATGGCGTCACCGAAGTCGCCATTCCACGGGGTGTGGGCGATCCAGCGGGCGTCGGTGATGTTGCGCGAGGCGACGCTCAGCCGGTCGAAATCCTCGGTGAAGCTGCGCTGGAGCGCGCAGAAATCGAGCTTCGCCGCCTCGGCGTCGATGACCGGCGCGGCCGACAGCGCGACGTCGGTGGGGATGAGCAGGGCGGCGATCGCCCATGACAGGCGGCTGAGGCGTGGCTTTGCGGTCATGTCCGTCTTCCACTTTCTTCCAGAGGCCGGCAGCGCAGCCGATCCGCCGCCATCCGTCAAGGGCATCGCCGCCAGTCGTCGCGGCTTTCGCGCCGTGCGTCCCGGTTGGCACGGCAATGGCGGACAGGCTATCAGCTTGGTCGTGATAGCGAATATCGACGACCATTGGGCGACCGCCTATGTGCTGACGGAGTGGACGATCCGGCTGACCATGGTCGCGCTGGTGCCGCTCCGCCGCTCGCCCGAGGCGGCGCGAAGCTGGCTGCTGCTGCTGTTCTTCCTGCCGATCCCCGGCCTGCTGCTGTACCTGCTGATCGGGCGTCCGACCTTTCCCAAATGGCGGGCGCGGCGATTTGCCAGCCTGCCGCGCCTGTTCTCGCCCGGCATCGAGGCGCTCAAGGCCGGCGCGACGGCGGCACGGGTGGAACTGGCCGACCGTCACCAGCCGATCGCGACGATGACCCGCAATCTGGGGCGGATGCCGGTGATCGGCGGCAACCGGCTGGAAATCCTCACCGACTATGCCGGCATCGTCGACCGGCTGGTGGCGGACATCGACGCGGCGCGCGATCACGTCCATGTGCTAGTCTATATCTTCGCCGACGACGCGACCGGCGGGCGCCTGATCGCGGCGCTGGCGCGGGCGGCGGCGCGGGGCGTGCGCTGCCGCGTCCTGATCGACGCGCTCGGCTCGCGGCCATGGGCGGCGAACGTCATCGCCGCGCTGCGGGCGCAGGGCGTTCAGGCGCAGGAGGCGCTGCCGATCCGGCCGCTGCGCTGGCGCCCGGCCCGCGCCGATCTGCGCAATCATCGCAAGCTGACGGTGATCGACGGCCACATCGTCTATGTCGGCTCGCAGAACTGGGTGGACGCCGATTTCAAGCCGGGCGTCGTCAATGTCGAACTGATGGCGCGGGTCGAAGGCCCGCTCGCGGCGTCGGTGCAGACCGTCTTCCTGTCGGACTGGTATATGGAGACGGAGGAGCTGCCCGCCGGCGCCAATCTGTTCCCGCCGCCGCAGCCGGTTGGCGACACGGCCCTGCAACTGCTGCCGAGCGGGCCGGACTATCCGGTTGCGGGCGCCGAGCGGCTGACCGTGGCGCTGATCTATGCGGCGCGCCGGCGGGTGATCATCACCACGCCCTATTTCATCCCCGACGAGGGGCTGATCGAGGGATTGCAGACGGCGGTGCTGCGCGGGGTGGAGGTGGTGCTGATCGTCTCCCTCGTCCAGGACCAGCGGCTGGTCGGCCTCGCCCAGCGCTCCTTCTATACCGAATTGCTGCGCAGCGGCGTCAGCATCTATCTCTATCGCGGCCGGCTTCTCCACGCCAAGCATCTGACGGTCGACGACAGCATCGCCTCGATCGGATCGAGCAATGTCGACATCCGCTCCTTCACGCTCAATGCGGAGGCGAACCTGATCGTCTATGATCCGGCCGCGATCGAGACGCTGGCGACGATCCAGGCGGGCTATCTCGCCAACAGCCAGAAGCTCGAACTCGATGTCTGGGGGGAGCGGCCGCTCTATCGCAAGCTCGGCGAAAATATCGCCCGGCTGGTCAGCCCGCTGTTGTGATGGCGTGTCGGCGCTTCCCAACAAGGCCGCGCCGGCCCATGCTGACGAGGCGTAACGCGAAATGGGAGAGGAAGAACCGATGAATGCCGGCCAGTCCCTTGAAAGCATCCTCATCGTCTATCAGAACCCCGAGGAGGGGCGCCGCGACAGCTATGACGACTGGTATACCAACGTGCATATCCGCGACGCGATGCGCCTCGACGGGGCGATCGCGACCCAGCGCTTCATCGCGGCGGAGGATCAGCCGGTGATCGACGGCCGGACGGTCGACGCAGGCTATTTCGCGCATACCATCTATGAGTGGGAGAGCGCCGCCAAGTCGGTCGCCGGCCATAATGAGCGCGTCGGCTCGCCGCTGATGGAGGTGACGAAGGACGCCTCCTTCAAGGACCTGCGGGATTATTTCTTCCGCCCGGTCTTCCTCTCCGACGGCTGGAGCCGGGAGGCGGGGTTCCGGCGTGGAAACGACGTGCTGACCGCGCCGATCCTCCCGCGCGCCGGCGACGAGCAGGGCTTTGTCGAATGGTTCCGCGACGCGCATGTGCCCGACACGCTGGCGCTGCCGGGGATCGGCAGCGTCGGGCTGTTCAGCTATCATGAGGCGCAGTCGCTGCCGGTGGCGTTCCGCTTCCCGCTCGTCGCGGTCTATGGGCTGTCCGATCGCGGCGCGGCGCTGGCGGCGTGGAATGCGCGCCATGCCGCCGGCTCGGACAAGGATCTGGCAGCGCGCGCGGCGGACTATGAGATCGCCTGCTGGAAAGCGCGCATCCCCCGCCTGCGCGCCGAGGAGGTCGCCAACCCCCCGGCGGCGGCCGCCGCCGAGGAGCGGCGGGCCAGGGAAACCTACGCCGATCGCTTCTTCACCGCCGACGAGATCGCCGCACTGCTCCACGAAATCTGAGTGGCTCGGCCGGGTGCGGCTTTCGACTCCCCGGAAAAATGATATGCTACTATATCATTTTTCCGGGGAGCAATTATAGCTACCGCCCGGCGCGCGCGGCGGCACCCGCCAGCGCCCGTCAAACGCGACAACGCCCCAGAGCGGGCGGACGAGAAGGAGAGCGGATATATGGCGGATTGGGACCTGTCGGCGGACGTCATTGTCATCGGATCGGGATCGGCCGGGCTTTCGGCGGCGTTGAGCGCCCAGCATCATGGCGCCAGCGTGATGATCCTCGAACGATCGGACAAGCTCGGCGGCACCAGCGCGGTGTCGGGCGGCCTGCCGTGGATACCGAACAACAATCATATGCACGAGGTCGGCGCCAGCGACACGCGCGAGGAGGCGTTGACCTATCTGCGCCGCCTTTCGGCCGGCAAGATGGACGATGCGCTGTGCGAGACCTATGTCGACACGGCGGCCGATGTCATCCGTTTCCTGGAAAAGGAGACGGAGCTGGAGTTCGTTGCCCTGACGATTCCCGATTATCACCCGGAGCTTGAGGGCGGGAAGGTCGGCCGGTCGCTGACCGCGCGGCTGTTCGCGGCCGGCACGCTCGGCGATCTGCGCCCCGCCTTGCGGATGAGCCCGCATTTCCCGATCCCGGTGTCGCTCGCCGACGTTGCCGACGGCAAGACCAACCTGCTCGATCCGGCGCTGATCGCCGACCGCATGGCGAAGGACCTCGTCGGCACGGGTCATGCCCTGATGGCCGGGCTGATCAAGGCGGCGCAGGACAAGGGTATTGCGATGCGCCGCGGGGTGAGGGCACGCCAGCTCATCATCGACAATGGCGTCGTCGTCGGGCTGGAGGCCGAGGCGGATGGCAAGGCGCTGCGCATCGGTGCGCGGCGCGGCGTCGTCATCGCCTCGGGCGGCTTCGAATGGAGCGAGCAGCTCGTCAAGGATTTCATCTACGGTCCCGAACCGGCGCCGCTCAGCCCGCCCTTCAACGAGGGCGACGGGCTGCGCATGGCGATCGACGCCGGCGCGGAGCTGGGGAATATGAGCGAGGCTTGGTATCACGCCTCGATGCGTATTCCCGGCGAGGAATATGAGGGGCGGCAGCTCAACCGCCTCACCTCGGCCGAGCGGCACAGCCCCGGCTCGATCATCGTCAACGCGAAAGGACGGCGCTTCGTCAACGAGGCGCTGAGCTATCATGACGTCTGCCTCGCGATGCGGGCGCTCGATCCGCTGACGTTCGATTTCCCCAATGCGCGGGCGTGGGTGATCGTCCATCAGGGCTATCTCGACCGCTATACCTTTCTGACCCGCATGCCGGGCGATCCGGTGCCGCGCTGGCTCACCCGCGCGGACAGCGTGCGCGAGCTGGCCACGGCGATCGGCGTCGATGCCGATGGGCTGGAGCAGACGGTCGCCCGCTTCAACGAGAATGCCGCCAGGGGCGTCGATCCCGACTTCCATCGCGGCGAGAGCGCCTATGACCGCTATTATGGCGATCAGGAGCGGGAAGGGCCGTTCCAGACATTGGGACCGCTCGATCAGGGACCTTATTATGCGTGCGAGCTGCGCATCGGCACCATCGGCACGCGCGGCGGGCCACGGGTCAACGGCAAGGCGGAGGTGCTGTCCAATCGCGGCGGCATCGTCCCCGGCCTCTATGCGGCGGGAAATGCCATGGCCAGCTTTACCGGCATGTCCTATCCGGGCGCGGGTGGCACCATCGGGCCGGCGCTGACCTTCGGCCACATCGCGGGCCGCTCGGCCGCTGCCGGCAGCAATCGTTCCTGACATGCCGGCGGTGAGCATCGAGCGGCAGGTCGCCGCGTCGCCCGAACAGGCGTGGGCCTTCATCGCCGACATGGACAATTGGGCGCCGCTGCTGACCGGCTATGAGCGGCACGAACGGTTCGACGACAGCCGCTCGCGCTGGACGGTGCGGGGCGAACTCGCCGGGCTGACGCGCGTCGCCGATATCGACGTGCTGATCACCCGCTGGGAGGCGCCGACCGCCATCGCCTTCACGCTGGAGGGCGTGGACGAGCCGTTCACCGGATCGGGGGAGTTCAGCGTCCTCGCCGCGCCCCCGGCCGTTGCCGATGCCGCCGCGCCAGCGGCCCGGCCCGGCAGGTGGGCGCGCCTGCGCACAGCCCTTGTCCGCTGGCTGCTTTCCCGGCTGACGAAAGGCGCGGGCGCGGGGGAGCCGCCAGCGCGCGATCATGCGGTCGCGGGTCAGGGCGGGACCCTGTTGCGCTGCAATCTCGAAGTGACCGCCGGTGGCGGCTCCGGCCCGATCATGAACCTGCTCCTCGGCCCCATCCTCGACACCGTCGCCGAGGATACGGCGGGCCGGATTATCGCCGCGATCGAGGGGTGAGCCGGTCCGCGACCGGCCGCGCGGCCGGTCGAGAAGGGGCGCCGGACGCGCGCTATTTCGCCGGCGAGGCGTCCTCGCCGAGGCCGAGTGCATCCCGCATGACATAGAAGATGTCGGTCTGGTCGATCAGGCCGGAAACGTTGAAGGCGCGCGGGCCGAAGGCGGCGACCCGCAATTGCGTGCCGGTATGGCCCGCGCCGCCGCGGTCGTCATTGGCATAGCTGACCGTCATCACGGCCCCGTCATGCGTGCGCAACGCGGCGGTGAGACCCGGCCCGCGCGCGTTGTTGGCGATGATCTGGCCGGCATGGGCATGGTCGGCGGTGACGATGACGAGCGTCTGGCCGTCGCGACGCGCGAATTCCAGCGCCACCTGAACGGCTTCGTCGAGATCGACCGTCTCGCCGATCTGGCCGCAGGGATTGGCGGCGTGCGCCTGCTTGTCGATCGAGGCGCCCTCGACCTGCAGGAAAAAGCCCTTGGGCGAGGCCGACAGCAGGTCGATCGCCTTGCGGGTCATCGCGGCGAGCGTCGGTGTCTCAGCCGTCCGTTCCGCGTTGGGCTGGCAGGTGACGGGCGGCTGTTCGATATTGCCGTAATGGCTGGCCTTGGGGCCGGTCCAGCGCACCGGCATATTCTCCTCGGCGAACAGGCCGAGCAGCGGCGCGCGCGGACCGGCCACGGTCACACGCTCCAGTTCCGCGGCATTGCTGACGACCGTGAAGCCGCGCTTGCCGGCCTGATCGAGCAGGGTGCGGCCCTTCCAGCGTCCGGCCAGCGCCTTTTGCCGGAAGCTGCCCGCGCCGCCGCCCAGGGTGACGTCCGGCGGCGATGCCAGCACCTGCTCGGAAATGGAGCCGGCGCCGCCCTTTTCCAGCGCATCGCCGGGGCACAGGCGGGTCGTTTCGTCCGGTCCCACGCAACGGCGTTGGGAGACATGCGCAAACTGCGCCGCCGGCGTGGCGTCCTGGATGGCCGCCGTCGAGACATTGCCGGTCGCGAGGCCGACCCGCCGCGCCAGCGCCAGCACGGACGGATGCGGCCTGCCATGGATGTCGACGCCGATCGCGCCGTTATAGCTTTTCACGCCCGTCGCAAAGGCGGTGGCCGAGGCGGCCGAATCCGTCACATAGACCGGGCGCCCGCTTTCACGGTCGAGCGAGTAATGGGTGTATTGGCCGGTCACCGGCAAGGCGTCGATGCCCTTGAACGCGCCGCCCGCGCCCATGGCGTAATTGCGCGCGATGGTGATTTCGGAATCCCCCATGCCGTCGCCGATCAGCAGGATGACGTTGCGCACCGGCGTTTCCGCATCCTTGCGCGCCATGTCGCGATAGGCGGCGCTCATGTCGGTGCCGATGCGGCGGGCGCCGGCGGGTTCGGAGAGGTTGCCGGCGGCGGCGCGCTCCGCTGGGGCCTCCAGCGCCGGCTCCGCCGAGGCGGCCGCCGCGAGGGCGATCGGGAACAGCCAGAGGGGGCGGATTTTCATGAGGCCGACTTTCAAAGGGGGTCGATTGCCCGACCTTGTCCATGGAAACAGGTTACCGGCAACCTCATGCACTTCAACTGTGACAGTTCGATTTCACCGCCGTGTCCGCCCTTGCCGATGTGGCCACGCGCCACCGTCGATCAGAATCTGTAGTTCGCGCTGATCGTGAAATTGCGCGGCGCGCCGTAGCGATATTGGCTGAAGAAGCCCATCTGGCTGTAATATTTCTTGTCGAGCAGGTTTTCGACATTCGCCTGGAGCTGCAACTGCTCGGTCACCGCATAGCGCGCCATCAGGCTGACCAGCGTGTAGCTGTCCTGCTGGAAGCGGAAGGGCGCGCTGGTCACCGGATTGGCGCCGCTCGAATAGGCCTTGCTGCGATAATTGACGCCGCCGCCGATGGTCAGCCCCTCCAGCGCGCCGGGCAGGTCGTAGGTGGTGAACAGTTTCAGCAGCTTGCGCGGTTGGTTGGTGTTGGCGGGGGTGCCGGCGGCATCCTCGGCCTTGAACTGGCTGTAGCTGGCGTTGATGTTCCAGCCCGGCAGCGGCTGGCCGGTGACCTCCAGCTCGAAGCCCTTGCTGGT
>CAZACH010000066.1:0-9864 GCA_964483275.1 uncultured Sphingomonadaceae bacterium
GAGGAGCGGGTGCGCATGACCCGCCTGCGCCAGACGATCGCGACGCGCCTCAAGGAAGCGCAGAACACGGCGGCGCTGCTGACCACGTTCAACGATGTCGACATGACCGCCGTGATCGAGGCGCGGAACCGCTACAAGGATCTGTTCGAGAAGAAGCATGGCGTCCGCCTTGGATTCATGGGCTTTTTCAGCAAGGCCGTGGTGCTGGCGCTGAAGGACGTGCCGGCGGTCAATGCGTCGATCGTCGGCGATGAGATCGTCTATCGCGATTATGCGGACATCTCGGTCGCGGTATCGGCGCCGCAGGGGCTGGTCGTGCCGGTCGTGCGCGACGCCGACAAGCTGAGCTTCGCCGACATCGAGAACCGCATCGCCGACTTCGGCAAGCGCGCCAAGGACGGCACGCTCAAGCTGGAGGAGATGCGGGGCGGGACGTTCACCATCTCCAATGGCGGCGTCTTCGGGTCGCTGCTGTCGACGCCGATCATCAACCCGCCGCAGTCGGCGGTGCTCGGCCTCCACCGCATCGAGGAGCGCCCCGTGGTTCGCGACGGCCAGATCGTCGCGCGTCCGATGATGTACCTGGCGTTGAGCTATGACCACCGGCTGGTAGATGGCCGCGATGCGGTGACCTTCCTGGTCCGCGTCAAGGAAGCCATCGAGGACCCGACCCGCCTGTTGATCGACCTTTAAGGGGCGCGATGGCGCCCGGAGTGCAATGAATGGCTGATTTCGATTTCGACGTGCTGGTCATCGGCGCCGGTCCGGGTGGCTATGTCGCGGCGATCCGCGCCGCGCAGCTTGGCCTCAAGGCCGCTTGCGTGGAGAGCCGCGAGACGCTGGGCGGCACCTGCCTCAACGTCGGTTGCATTCCGTCGAAGGCGCTGCTGCACGCATCCGAGCTTTATGAAGAGGTCAAGGGCGGCACGCTCGCGAAGTTCGGCGTCAAGCTGGGGGAGGTCGGGCTCGACCTCGATACGATGCACGGCGAAAAGGCGAAGGCGGTCAAGGAACTGACCGGCGGCATCGAGATGCTGTTCCGCAAGAACAAGGTCGAATGGCTGAAGGGCCACGCCGCCTTCGTGGATGCGAACAGCGTCAAGGTTGGCGATCGCACGGTGCGCGCCAAGAATATCGTGATCGCGACCGGGTCGTCGGTGACGCCGCTGCCGGGCGTCGAGATCGACGGCAAGGTGGTCATCGATTCGACCGGCGGGCTTGCCCTGCCGAAAGTGCCCGAGCATCTGGTCGTCATCGGCGGCGGCGTGATCGGGCTGGAGCTTGGCTCGGTCTGGCGGCGCCTCGGCGCCAAGGTGACGGTGGTCGAATATCTGGACCAGATCCTGCCCGGCATGGACGGCGACGTGCGCAAGGAAATGGCGCGCCTGCTGAAGAAGCAGGGCATGGTGTTCCGCACCTCCACCAAGGTGACGGGCGTTGCCGTGAAGGGCGGCAAGGCGACATTGACGGTCGAGCCGGCGGCGGGCGGCGATGCGGAGGAAATCTCCGCCGATGCCGTGCTGGTGGCGATCGGCCGCCGGCCCAACACCGACGGGCTGGCGCTGGACAAGGCCGGTATCGCGCTCAACAAGCGCGGTCAGATCGAGGTGGATGGCGACCTTGCCACTCCGGTGCCCGGCATCTGGGCGATCGGCGACGTGACGCCGGGACCGATGCTGGCGCACAAGGCCGAGGATGAGGGCATTGCCGTCGCCGAGAACATCGCCGGTCTCACCGGGATCATCAATCATGACGTCATTCCGGCGGTCGTCTATACCCATCCCGAAGCGGCGTCGGTCGGCAAGACCGAGGACGAGCTGAAGGAAGCCGGCGTCCAATATTCGGTCGGCATCTTCCCCTTCCTCGCCAACAGCCGCGCCAAGACCAATCGCGACGCGGACGGCTTCGTGAAGGTGATCGCCGACAAGGCAAGCGACCGCGTGCTCGGCGTGCACATCATCTCCTCGCTTGCCGGCACGATGATCGCGCAGGCGGCGCAGGCGATGGAATTCGGCGCGACCAGCGAGGACATCGCCTATACCTGCCACGCGCATCCGACGCATTCGGAAGCGGTCAAGGAAGCCGCCATGGCGGTGACGGGCAAGCCGATCCACATGTGATCGTCGGCCGCCCTTCGCCGGGAGATTTGCGATCGGAGGGCGACAGCAAGGGCATGGCTGAACTGACGCTCGTCGAAGCGACCCGGCTGGCCGCGCCGGTCGTGGCCGGCCTGAACTATGCCGGGATCGCGCTGTTCGCCGCCTCGGGCGCGCTGGCGGCGGCGGAAAAGCGCCAGACGTTGGTGACGTTCGCCTTCTTCGCGCTGGTCACGGGCACGGGCGGCGGAACCGTGCGCGATGTGCTGATCGGCGCGCCGGTCTTCTGGCTGCAAGAGCCTCTTTACCTCGCCGTCTGCCTGGTCGCGGCGCTGCTCGTCTGGATAACGCCACGCCACTGGTGGCGGCCAAAGGCGCTCGACTGGCTGGATGCGGTCGGCATGTCGTCCTTCGCCGTCTATGGCGCCGCCAAGGCATTGGGCTTCGGCGTCGCGCCGCTGGCGGCCATTGCCATGGGCGTGTTCACGGCCTGCCTCGGCGGCATCATGCGCGATTTGCTGGCCGGTGAGCCGTCGATCCTGCTGCGACCCGAAATCTATGTGACGGCGGCCGTGCTGGCATCGGCGTCGTTCGTCGTGCTGATCGCCTGTGGCGTCATGCTGCCGGTCGCCGCGCTGGTCAGCGCCGGGGCCGGCTTCGCGCTGCGCGGCGTTGCCATCCGCTATGGCCTGGGGCTGCCGGTCTATCGCGATTGAGCGGCGGTGAGCAGGCGCGCCACGGCAACATAATCCTCGACACCCAGCGTCTCGCCGCGCCGGGTCGGGTCGATGCCCAGCGTGGCGAGCGCGTCGAGCGCGCCGGGCAGGCCCTTGAGGCTCTGCCGCAGCATCTTGCGGCGCTGGCCGAAGGCGGCGGCGGTGACGCGCTCGATCATGCGCACGGCGACACCCTCCGGCGCGCTGGCGGGCCGGATATGGACGACGGCGCTGGTCACCTTGGGCGGCGGCACGAACGCCATGCGGTTGACCTCGAAGGCGATCGCGGGCTGCGCGCGCCACTGGGAGAGTATGGCGAGCCGGCCATAATCGTCCGACCCCGGCTTGGCGACGAGCCGCAGCGCCACTTCCTTTTGCAGCATCAGGGTCAGCGACGCCCACCAGGGCGGCCACGCGTCGAGCGTCAGCCAGCGGGTCAGCAGGACCGTGCCGATATTATAGGGCAGGTTGGCGATGACATGCGCGCCCGGTTCGACGAGGGCGGTTTCCTGCTGCTGCAAGGCATCGCCCTGTACGACCGACAGGCGCCCGTCGGCGGCTGCGGCAAGCTCGGTCAGGATCGGAATGGCGCGGCTGTCCTGCTCGACCGCGACAACGTGCGCGCCGGCGCGCAGGAGGGCGCGGGTCAGGCCGCCGGGGCCGGGGCCGACCTCATAGACGCTGGCGCCGTCGAGCTTGCCGGGCACGCGGGCGATACGGTCGAGCAGATTGCCGTCGAGCAGGAAATTCTGCCCCAGAGTCTTCTGGGCGCTCAGGCGGTGCCGGGCGATCACCTCCCGCAGCGGCGGAAGGTCGGCAAGGCTCATAGGTCGGGATTGTCGCGCCGATGGCCGGCGCATTCGGCCGCAAGGGCGATGGCCGCGATCATGGCGTCGGGACGGGCGCAGTTCTGGCCGGCCAGCCCAAAGGCGGTGCCGTGGTCGGGCGATGTCCGGATGATCGGCAAGCCCAGCGTGATATTGACGCCGCTGTCGAAATGCAGCGTCTTGAGCGGGATCAGCGCCTGATCATGATACATGCACAAGGCGACGTCATAGGCGGAGCGATTATGCTCGTCGAACAGGGTGTCGGCGGAATGCGGGCCGGTGACCTCGATATCCTCGGCGCGCAGTTGCTCGATCGCGGGCAGGATGGTCTCGATCTCCTCCTGCCCGAAGGCGCCGCCCTCGCCGGCGTGGGGATTGAGGCCGGCAACCGCGATGCGGGGATTCTCGATGCCGAAATTGCGCCGCAGCCCCCGCCACGTCGTGCGCGCGCGCGAGACGATCAGGTCGGTGGTCAGGATGTCGGGCACATCGCGCAGACGCTCGTGAATCGTCACCGGCACGGTCTTGAGCGAGGGGCCGGCCATGAGCATGGCGACATTCTCGCGGGCGATGCCGCACCGCTCGGCGACGAACTCGGTCTGGCCGGGATGCGGAAAGCCGATGGCATAGAGCGAGGCCTTGGCGACCGGCGCCGTCACCAGCGCGCCGGCCGCGCCCGACCGGGCGAGACCGACCGCAAGCTCCAGCGAATCGAGCGCCGAGCGGGCGCCCGCGAGGTTGGACGTGCCGGAAATAATCTCGCCGGGGTCGTCGACCTGGATGATCGGCAGGGCCTGTCCGAACACCCCGGCCGCTTCGTCCGGCACCGAGATTTTCGTGACCGGACCATCCCATACCGCCTCGATCGACCGGATGTCGCCGACCGCGAAGAAGCAGTGCAGGTTGTGCGCGGCCCTTTGCTGCCAGGCCTTGGCGACGATTTCCGGCCCGATGCCGGCGGGATCGCCAAGCGCGACGGCAAGCGGCGCCAAAGGCTCCCGATCAGCGATAGTCGACCACCGCATCGCGCCGCAGGTCGCGCAGATAACGGCGCGCGCGCATGTTGATGCGCTGGTCGTTCAACTGGGCGTAGACCTCGTCGAAGGACGGCGCCGAGGCCGCCGCGTCGTCCCGTCCGCACAGCACGAGCACGCGCACGCCGTCCTCCAGCGAGCCGAAGGGCGGCGTCGCCTCTCCAACGCCGAGCCGGCTGACGATCTCGCGAAGCTGCGGTGGCAGTTCGCTCATGCGGATGCCTTCATTCTGCACGACCTCGCCATCGACCTGCGCCGCGGCGGCTTCCGCGCGGCCGCATCCGCCCATGGAACGGGTGGCGGTGTTGAGCGCTTCGACGCGCGGGCTAGCCTGCGCTTCGGTAGTGCCGGCCGGGAAGGCGATCGAAATCTGCTTGAGGCTCAGCACGGCGCGTTCGGGGTCGGCGCTCAGCACCTGGCGCTTTTCGGTCAGCGCGACGAGCATGATGCCGCCCGGCACGTCGATGGGATCGCTCACCTGCCCGACCGCGAGGGTGGGGACGACCTTCGCGACCGCATCGGGCAACTGACCCTGCCGCACCCAGCCGAGATCGCCGCCGACGGCCGCCGTCGAGGCTTCGGAGAACTGGCGGGCATAGGCGACGAAGGAAGAGCCGGCGCGAATCTGCTCGACGATGCGCCCGGCATTGGCGCGCACCTCGTCCCGCGTGACCGGCGTCGCCGCGAGATAGATTTCGCCGACGCGATATTCGTCCGTGCCCTTGGCCGCCTCGAGCTTGGAGATGATGCCGTTCACCTCGTCGTCGCCGACATTGACGAACGGCTCGATGCGCCGCCGCAGCAGCCGGTTCCACGCAAGCTCCCCGCGAATCTGCTGACGCAGCGTGTTGCCGGACGAGCCGTTGCTTTGCAGATACTCCTCGAAATCCTTGGGGTCGCGCTTGAACTGGCTGGCGACGCGCTCAAAGGTCTGGTTCACTTCCTCGTCGGAGATGACGACGTCATGGCTGCGGGCTTCCTGAACCTGCAGCTTCTCGTCGATCAGGTTGCGCAGCACCTGCATCCGCAGATGCTCGCGCTCCTCGCCGGAAATCCGGCCGCCGCTGGCGGTCAGCACCAGGTTCAGCCGCTGTTCGACGTCGGTGTCGGTAATCACCTCGCCATTGACGAGCGCGGTCGCCTTGCGGACGTTCGGGTCCGACGGGCCGAAGATCGTCAGGTCGGAGGGGAGTTCCAGCCCGCTCTGTTCCTCGGCGGTTTGCGCCGTAAGCGGCGTTGCCGCCGCCAGTGCGGTGACAAGCAGCAATGATCGGAATCGCATGTAACGAATAAACTCCCGCCCAATCCGTTCGTGGGGTTACACCAAGCCGGCGCGATGGCAAAGCGGCGGATGTGTCAAATAGGCCTGCCGTCATGAACCCAGGCTGAGCGCCGGCCTCAGCGACGGCCCAGATTCTTGAGCGACAGGCGGATCAGATAGGTGCTGCCGGTGCGGCCGTCTCCGGTCGCGGTATAATCCTTGCGCCAGGTCACGCCGAGTTCCAGGCACTCATCCTCATAGGCGATGCCGAAGCGATGGCGCACCGGCTCGAACCCGTCGGAGGTGTTGAACGGGTCCTCCGCCCGCGAGGTGAGGTCGACGATGGTCGATCCGAACACCGACCAATAGCGCGCGAACTTCCAGCGCGCGCCGAAGCGCAGCTCCTCGCGGTCGCCCAGATCCTCGAGGTTGATGTCGCGGTTGAGGCGCAGATAGCCGATGGTCGCATAGGTCTGGCGCGAGCCGATCGTCGCGTCGATCTCGTTCCGCCGGACCGCCAGATTATCCTTGTCGAGCCGGTAGCGGTGGGTGAGCGACACGAAGTCGCGATAGCGCACCGTGGTGCGGCCGACATAGTCGGAGAAGCGATCGGTCAGGCCGGTGCCGTCCGGGAAGATCGAGGGCTTGTCGTTGAGGCGATAGCTCTGGCCGATATTGGCGCGGATGGCGATGCTCGGCAGGTCGAGCGACCAGTCGGCGCCATAGGTGATGCGGGCGCTGTCCTCCCAGCGGTCATAGCCCGGAAAGCGATTGAGCGCGAAAAGGTTCGAATCCTCAAGGTCGAAGGCGCGCGCATCCTCGTTCGGGATGGCGGCGTTGCGGATCGGCGGCGAGGCCACGAACTGGACGCGCGGCGTGATGACCTGCTGGCCGCCGAACAGCGGCCCGGCGAGCGGCCAGTCGAGATCGACCGCGACCGCCGCGATGCCGCGCGTCTGGACGCCCGACCGGCCGCGATAGGCGACGACGTCGGTGCTGAGGTTGTTCTCGCTATGATAGATGTCGCCGCGCAGGAAACCGGTCAGCGTCACGCGCTGGCCGCCGGGCGCGGTGGCGCGCATGTCCCACTTGACGCTGGCCAGCGCGCGGCGGGTGTCCTGCCCGTCGGTGCGGGTCAGGCCGAGCGTGTTCGCCTCCACGGCCAGCCGGCCGCCGAGGATGCGGTCGGACGGATTCCAGCGGAAGTCGATCATTGGCAGCGCGATCGGCTGCGCGCCCTGGCGGTCCTGGAAACGCAGCGTCTGGGTCGCCCAGCCGGCGATGGACAGATAGGTCTCGTCGCCGAAACGCTCCATTTCCGCGAAATTGCGCAGCCGGTCGTCGCGCGTGATGTCATAGCGGCGCAGGAAGGTGTCGTCGCTCGCCAGGCGCGAGGCGAAGGTCAGGCGCCACTGCGGCGTGAACTGGAACTGCCCGTTCGCGTGGAAATAGGCGCGGACATCCCGGTTGCCGTCGGTATCGTCGAAGCCCCGCAGCCGGCTGCCGTGGGTGATCATGCCGCCGATCTGGAAGGGGCCGTAATCGGTCAGCCGGCGATAATTGACCTCCAGCGCCGGCAGCACGTCCGTATAGAGATGCGGCGTGATGGTGATGTCCGCATCGGGCGCGATCTGGTGATAATAGGGCAGGGCGACCTCAAGCCCGTTCCGCCGGCTGATCCGCACGTCGGGCACCAGCAGGCCGCTGCCGCCGCCCTCGCTGCCGTCCGGGTGCGACAGGTGCGGGAGGGCGAGCACAGGCAGGCCGAGGATCTCAAGCCGCGCGTCGCGATAGAAGATGCGGTTGCGCACGGGATCGTGGCGGACCTGCCGCGCCTTGATCTGCCACACCGGCTCGCGGGGGCAGCCTTCGGTGTCGACGACCGGGCAGGGGGAGTAGGCGGCATAGTCGAGGACGGCGACGTCCTGCGTCAGGCTGCCCTGCCGCGCGGCGACCCGGCCGCCATTGTCGAACACCACCAGCATGTTCTGGATGACGCCGTCCTTGAGCGTGTCGGTCAGTTCGACCTGATCGCCATAGACGGTGTCGCCCTCGACCGTGTGCAGGGTGACGTCGCCCTCGGCGATGACGCGGCCCGACACGCGATTCCAGGTGATGCGATCGGCGTTGACGCGGCTGCCCTGCCGGATCGCCTCGACATTGCCGGTCGCCGTGACGATGTCCGCGTCGCTGTCATAATCGAGCAGGTCGGCCGCGAAATCTATGGTCTGCGTGTCGTTTTCGGGCGCCGGGCCGGGGTCGACGACAGGTCCGCCACCGACGGCTCCCGACGCCGGCGCGGGTTGCGCCAGGGCTGCCGGCGTGCCCGTGACGGCGAACAGGGCTGCGATCACGGGAGAAACGGCTGACGAACGCACGGCGGCTCCACGATCCGAACGGAGGACAGCCGCCTAACCTACCCGTTTGCGCCGCGCAACACGCACACGCTATTGGCAGCGGCGAAGAGAGCCGGTTAAGGCTCTTGTCAGCCGTTCTGCCATTGAAGGACCACCCATGAAGATCAGTTTCGCGCAGACCCGCCCCGCCGAGCCGCATGCCCTCGCGCTGCCTTTGACCAAGGACGGGGAAATCGCCGACGCGGCGCTGCGCGATATCGCCCGGCGCGCCAGTGCCGCCAGCCGCTTCGAGGCGGAGACGGCGGCGATCGTCGAGGTGCTGGCCCCCGCCGACCGCCCGGAAAACCGCATCCTGCTCGTCGGCCTGGGCGAGGCCGGCAAGATCGACAACGGCGTCCTGGAACGGGTGGGCGGCGCGCTCGCGGCGCGGCTGCTCACCTCCGGGGAGACGCGGCTGGTGATCGACCTGAACGGTTTGCCCGCTGCCGCTTCATCGCCGGAGGCGGCGGCGCGAATCGGTTTCGGCGCCCTGCTGCGCGCCTGGCGGCACGACGTCTATCGCACCAAGCTGTCGGCGAAAGCGCGCCCGACGCTGGAGGAAGTGGTCGTCGTCGGCGGGGGCGCCGAAGCGGCGGCGGCTTTCGCCAGCCTCGACGCGGTGGCGCAGGGCGTCGCCCTGACCCGCGAGCTGGTCGCGGAGCCGGCCAACATCATCTATCCCGAGAGCTTCGTCGAACGCTGCCGGAAGCTCGCCGACCTCGGCGTCGAGATCACCGTGCTCGACGAGGCCAAAATGCGCGAACTCGGCATGGGCGCGCTGCTCGGTGTCGCGCAGGGTTCGGCACGACCGCCGCGCTTGCTGGCGATGCGCTGGGACGGCACCGGCGGCGCGGTGAAGAAGCCGCTCGCGCTGGTCGGCAAGGGCGTCACCTTCGATACCGGCGGCATCTCGATCAAGCCCGCCGCCGGCATGGAGGACATGAAGTGGGACATGGGCGGCGCGGCGGCGGTGGCCGGCACGATGCTGGCGCTGGCGGCGCGCAAGGCGAAGGCGCATGTCGTCGGCGTGTGCGGCCTTGTCGAGAACATGCCTTCCGGCACCGCGCAGCGGCCGGGCGATGTCGTCACCAGTATGTCGGGCCAGACGATCGAGGTCATCAACACCGATGCGGAAGGGCGGCTCGTCCTCGGCGACGCGATCACATGGGTGCAGCGCGAATATAAGCCGGACGTGCTCATCGACCTCGCGACGCTGACCGGCGCCATGATCATCGCGCTCGGCCATGATTATGGCGGCCTGTTCGCCAATGACGACGCGCTTGCCGACAGGCTGATCGCGGCGGGCAAGGCGTCGGGCGATGCGCTGTGGCGGCTGCCGATGGGCGACAGCTATGACAAGCTGATCGAAAGCCCGATCGCCGACATGAAGAATGTCGGCCCGCGCCAGGGCGGCTCGATCACCGCCGCGCAGTTCATCAAGCGCTTTGTCGAGGACGGCGTCAAATGGGCGCATCTGGACATTGCCGGCATGGTCTGGGCAGCCAAGCCCGGCCCGCTGTGGGACAAGGGGGCG
>CAZACH010000067.1:0-9757 GCA_964483275.1 uncultured Sphingomonadaceae bacterium
TGTCATCCAAAGACGTTGATCGCCCGATGGGTGTCCCAATAGAAAGGCCGGAACTCCACGACCTTGCCGTCGCGGAAGCGCCACAGTTCGGCGACCGGGAAGGCATAAGTCTTGCCCGTGCGCGGGCTGGTCGCGCTGGTGTGGAGATAGACGAAGCAGAGGTCGCCGCCCGCCGTGATCTGCTCGACCGAATAGGTCATGTCTTCCCACGCGGCGAACATCTTGCCGATGCCGCGCTTGAGGCCGTCCTTACCGACATAGGTGCCGCCATAAGGCAGCGATTCAGCTTCGTGCATCACCACGTCGTCAGCGAACAACGCGTAGAATGAGTCCCAGTCGCCGCGCGCCAGCATTTCATAGGCGGACTCGACGATCTTGCGGTTCGCTTCGCTCATGGTGGTCCTCTGATCGAACGAAAACAGTGGTGTCCTTATGACATTATCATATTGAATTCCACTTCGCGCCCAGCGTAATTCCATATGGCCATGATATGGCCAACACGAAAAATGGGCGGGTGAAATTGATCCTGTCATCTTTGAGGTATCATAAATGACGCAGAAGATTTCCGGTCGAACCGCGCTTGTCACGGGCGCTTCCGGCGGCATCGGTCGCGCGACCGCGATACGGCTGGCCGAGGCGGGCGCGCATGTGCTTGTCCACTATGCCCAGGGCGAGGACCGGGCGGCCGAGACGGTTCGCCAAATTCGTGATCGCGGCGGCGAGGCGACGCCGGTAAAGGCCGATCTGACCGATCTTGCCACGATCCCCCCGCTCATCGACGCCTGCAACGGGTCCATCGACATACTTGTGAACAACGCAGGGGTCGCACGCGACGGCCGCCTGGCCGACACCGACCTCGACGCCTTCGATACGGTGTTTGCGACCAATGTCAGAGGTACATTTTTCCTGACGCAGGCGGTGCTGCCCCATATCCCGGACGGCGGCGCGATCATCAACATATCGTCGATGGTTTCGATTGCGGCCTATCCGGCGATCATCGCCTATGCGATGTCCAAGGCAGCGATCAACAGCTTCACGCGATCGCTGGCGGCGGATCTGGGCGAGCGCAAAATCAGGGTCAACGCCGTCGCGCCCGGCGCGACCGATACTGCATTGCTGTCGCCGATCAGGGATATACCGGAAGCCATGGCGGGCCTTAACGCCATCACCGCATTCGGCCGGCTGGGCACGCCGGACGAGATCGCAAATGTGGTGGCATTCCTTGCCTCCCCCGAAGGCAGTTGGATAACGGGCCAGGTCATCCAGGCGAGCGGAGGCATGCATCTGTGAACCGGCGTCGAGGCGGCTTTGCCGCCTCCATCGGCGCGCCGCCCTCGTCTATTCAGCGCGCGCTTGACGCATTCGATAATTCTTCAAGTTGAAATCACGCATTCGGAATATAGCCGATAGCAGGAGAGATTGAGCATCCCGCGCTTGACCACCCCGGACACCCTAACTACTTCGAAGATGAGGCCATTTTCGGCATGCCCTTACAAGAACAGGGAATAAACCATGGGCTTTCTTGATCGCTTCGACGAATTTCACGAGCGGGCCATCGTCGCGGCCGGCCATGACGATTTCGGAATCACCGATTATGTGGAGCCGCTGCGCCGCCTGCTCGCGGATTATGATGATGAGGGGCGCATCGTCGGGCAGGGCGCCGAGCTGGCCGCCGCCGACATCGTCGGCAAGCTCGCGGGTCGCCTGTTCGTCGAGCGGGGCTTTCGGGATCACCCGGAATATCTCGATCAGCCGATAGAAAAGCCGATCGTCATCATCGGCATGCCGCGCAGCGGCACGACGGCCCTGCAACGGCTGATCGCGTCCGATCCGAACATGCAGGCGCTGGAATTGTGGCTGGGCGCCACGCCCATGCCCCGGCCGCCGCGGATCGAATGGGAGAGCCACCCGGCCTATCGCGCCTTCGTCACGGGTTTCGAGGCCTTGATGGCGCTCAACCCGCGCATCACGGCGATCCACCCGCTGTTCCCCGACCAGCCGGAGGAATGCCGCGGGGTGATCGACCAGAGCTTCTGGGCGACCTCGCTTGCCGCCACGCGAACGGTGCCCGCCTATCGCGACTGGACCATCGCCGCCGACGCACGCTTCGCTTATCGCTGGTATCGGCGCGCGCTCGGCCTCATCGCCGGCGGCGACAAGCGGCGCTGGGTTCTCAAAATGCCCGATCACATCTTCGGCCTGGACGCGCTGCTCGACATATTCCCGGATGCCTGCATCGTCCATCCGCACCGCTCGCTGCTGCGATCCATGCCGTCGGTGTGCAGCCTGTCCCACGAGGTCTTGCGGCTGGTCGAGCCCGATCGGAGCAAGCGCGATCACGGCGCCTATGTCTGGCCCTATTGGGCGCGCGGCATGGAAAAGGCCGAGGAGGCGCGCCGCAAGGCCGATCCGGCGCGCTTCTTCGACCTTCACAGCGACGAGATCCGCCGGGACACGGTCGGCGCGCTGGAGCGCATCTATGCGCATTTCGATATTCCGGTGACGGAGGAAGCCCGTGTCGCGTGGCAAGATCGCATCGCCGCCGATCCCAACAGCAGCCACCTCCCCCACCATTACACGCTGGAAGAATGGAGCCTCTCGCCCGAGCGCATCCACGCCGAAACGCCGCTTTATAGCGAACGCTATCAGAGCCTTTACGGCGAAAACGAGCGATAGGCGGGGCAGGGATTATGTGAACTTGCGGCGCGGCCACCAAGAATAGCCGGTTGACAAGCGTCGCCATCCAAGGTCCAGAACATCTCCATGAGCGTGCTCCTGACCGGACGCGGCTGGATCGCGGCCACGATATTCATCCTCCTTCTGGCGCTGATCCTTTCCGGCTATAAATTCAGCCAGCAGCGGTCGTCCGCTCAGGCGCTCGCGGCGGCGCCGGAGCATGTCGAGACGGTCCGCGCGGCCGTGGCGCGGGTCGCGCCGTTCTCGGCGGACGCACGCAGCGTCGGCAGCGTCGTCGCGACCCAGACGGTCGAGCTGCGCAACGAACTTGCCGGCACCGTCACGGATGTGGGCTTCAAGTCCGGTCAGGTCGTGAACAGGGGCGCATTGCTGGTGCGCTTCGACGCGGCGGAGGAACGCGCGCGGCTGGCGGCGCAAACCGCGCGCGCCGCCGTCGCCAGCAAGAATCTGGAGCGGGCGCGCGAGCTGGTGCAACGCGGATTCATCACCCAGTCCCAGATCGACCTGCTGGTCTCCGAAGCCCATGCGGCGGGCGCGGAAGCGGCGGCGATCCGCGCGATCATCGCCAAGAAGGAGATCAGGGCGCCATTCACCGCCCGCGCCGGCATCCACGACCTGCATCCTGGCCAGTATCTCGACGAAGGCTCGGTCATCACCTCCTTGCAGGGCATAGCGCGGCAACGCCATGTCGATTTCACCTTGCCGGCCGACACCGCCGCCAGTGTCGGTCTCGGCGCGCCCGTCCGGGTCAGCGGCATTGGCCTGCCGACCGACGGCATCGACGCGCGCGTCGTGGCGCGTGATTCCTCGGCCACCGACGCCCGCCTCGTCAAATACCGGATTTCGGTGCCGGTCGCGCCCGACATGCTGCTGCCGGGCAGCTTCGTGGATGTGCTGGTTCCGGTGAAGGCCGCCGAGCCGACGGTGTTCGTGCCCCGCACCGGGGTCATCGAGCGGCCTCACGCCGCCTATGTCTTCCGCCTCGCCGCCGATGAAAAAGGCCGGCTTCGCGCCCGCCAGCAGGCGGTTCGGCTGGGGCCGGTGACCGGCGACGACGTGGCCGTCCTCGCCGGCTTGCAGGGCGGCGACCGGATCGCGGGCAATGGCGCCTTCAAATTGCGCGACGGCATGCTGGTCCAGCCCGTGCCCGTGAAATGATCGGCATCCTCAACTATTTCGTCCAGCGGCCGATCGCCGCGATCGTGCTGCATCTCGCCATATTGCTGATCGGGCTGCGCGCCGTGTTCGCGCTGCCGATCGTGCAATATCCGCTGTTCGAATCCTCCTCGCTCATCATCACCACCAACTATGTCGGCGCTTCGGCCGAAACGGTGCGCGGCTTCATCACCACGCCGATCGAGCGCGCCGTCGCCGCCACGCCCGGCCTCGACTATGTGGAGTCGAAGAGCGTCGCCGGCACCAGCACCGTCACGGCGAAGCTCGAATTGGGCGTCGACGGCAACCGCGCGCTGACCGAGGTCGCCAACCGCATCGACCAGATCCGCCACGAACTGCCCGCCGAGGCGGAGCCGCCGCGCGTCGAGACCCAGCGTGGTGACCGGCCATGGGCGACCTTCTTCCTGGCCTTCACCAGCGATACGCTGACGCTGCCGGAGCTGAGCGAATATGTCTCGCGCGACGTGCAGTCGGCGCTCGCGGGCATACCGGGCGTCCAGCGCATCACGCCGCTGGGGGCGATGCCGCGCGCCATGCGGGTATGGCTCGACACCGGCCGTATGGCGGCGTTCGGCCTCGATGCGTCGGACATCTCCGACGCGCTCCAGCGCAACAATTATGTCTCGGCGGTGGGGCAGGCCAAGAGCGACACGATCACGGTCAATCTGCGGACCGACACCAACCTGACCAGCGAAGCGGATTTCCGCAATCTGATCGTTCGCCAGTCCGCCGACGGCATCGTCCGGCTCAGCGACGTCGCCCGCGTCGAAATGGGCACCGAGGAAAAGCTGGTCGACGCGCGCGTCGATCGCCAGCCGTCAATCTATCTCGAAGTCTGGCCGATGGCGGGCGTCAGCGAGCTGGCCGTCGATGCGGAGCTTCGCAAGCGCCTCGACCAGCTGCGCCCCGCCCTGCCGCCGGGCGTGGAGGCGACCATCGCCTACAACGCCACCAACTATATGCGCGATTCGCTGGTGGAGATCAGCAAGACGCTGGCCGAGACGGTGCTGATCGTCGCGCTGGTCGTGTTCCTGTTCCTGGGGTCGGTCCGATATGCCGCCGTCCCGCTGGCGGCGGTGCCGCTGTCACTGCTCGGCACGGCGGCGGCGATGGCGGTGATGGGCATGTCATTGAACACCCTGACGCTGCTGGCGATCGTGCTGTCGATCGGTCTGGTGGTCGACGATGCGATCGTCATGGTCGAAAGCGTCCAGCGGCATATCCGCGCGGGCAAGTCCCGCACGGACGCGACGCTGCTGTCGATCCGACAACTCGCCGCGCCGGTCTTCGCCATGACGATCACGCTGGCGGTGGTCTATGCGCCGATCGGCTTCCTGCCGGGCCTGAGCGGCGTGATGCTGCGCGAATTCGCCTTCACCCTTGCCTGCGCCGTGCTGATGTCGGGCCTCGTCGCCCTCACCCTGTCGCCGGTGATGAGCGGCTGGGCGAGCGGCGGGCACGGCCGCGACAACCGGATCAGCCGCGGCGTCGAAGCGGGGATGGAGCGCATCTCCATCCTATACCAGCGGCTGCTCGGAAAGGCGCTCGCGGCGCGCGGCCCGATCCTGGCCGTCGCCCTTTTCCTGGCGCTGCTGATCCCCGTGCTGTTCAGCTATTCGGCGCGGGAACTTGCGCCGGTGGAGGATCAGGGGGAAATCGACTTTTTCGCCTCGGGCAGCGCCGCCAGCACCGTCGACTATATGGGCGAGCAGCATGTCGACACGATCGTCGATACGCTGCAATCGCTTCCCGGCGGCGACTATGTCTGGCTCTGGGCGCAGCCGCAGCAGGGGATGGCCGCGCTGATGCTGACGGAGTGGAAGAAGCGCGACGTCAGCGCGCAGGACCTGCTCGGCATCGCCTATGAAAAGGTCGCCGGGATTCCCGGCATCCAATTCTATCCCTTCCTGCCGCCCGCCCTGCCGAGCGGCGGTTTCCACGACGTCGAGCTGATCGTGGTCGCCAATGCCTCCCACGCCGACCTCGAGGCGCAGGCCGGCAAGCTGATGGCCGCCGCCATGGAAAGCGGCAAATTCCTGTACGTCGACACCGACATCAAGATCGACATGCCGGTCTCCCGCATCGAGATCGACCGCGAGAAGGTGGCGCAGCTTGGGCTAGACCTCGGCGCCGTCGGGCGCACGCTCGGCGTGATGGTCGGCGGCGACTATGTGAACCGCTTCGATTATCAGGGGCGACCCTACAAGGTCGTCCCGCAGGTCGAGCAATCCGCGCGCATATCGAACGAGGACCTGCTCAACCTGCGGATACGAACCCCCGCCGGCGCCTCCATCCCGCTCGGCAGCGTGGCGAGGATCGTGCACGAGGTCGAACCGCGCTCGCTCGACCGCTTCCAGCAGACCGACGGCTTCCGCATCATGGGCGGCGCGGCCCCCGGCGTGACCAAGGATGCGGCGCTCGGCACGCTGGAAGATATCGCCGCCGAGATCCTGCCGCCCGGCTATCGCACCGATTATGCCGGGGAATCCCGGCAGATTCGCCAGCAGGGCAATGATCTGGTGTGGATGGGCGCGCTGGGCCTGACGCTCATCTATCTTGTGCTGATCCTCCAGTTCGGCAATTTCCGCGATCCGCTGGTGGTGCTGCTCGGCTCCGTTCCGCTGGGCCTGTCGGGCGCCTTGATGTTCAGCTTCTTCGAC
This sequence comes from uncultured Sphingomonadaceae bacterium, assembly GCA_964483275.1. Taxonomy (GTDB): domain Bacteria; phylum Pseudomonadota; class Alphaproteobacteria; order Sphingomonadales; family Sphingomonadaceae; genus JBBCJR01. Next base: position 6,534 of record CAZACH010000067.1, read on the forward strand.
GTCACGACCATCAATCTCTACAGTCAGGTCGGCCTCATCACCATGGTCGGGCTGATCGCCAAGAACGGCATATTGATCGTCGAATTCGCCAATCGCCTGCGCGCGCAGGGATTGAACCGCATCGACGCCGCGCGCGACGCAGCCATTTCGCGGCTGCGTCCGGTGTTGATGACCACCGTCGCGACCATCGTCGGCCATCTGCCGCTGGTCTTCGTGTCGGGTCCGGGATCGGGCGCGCGCAACAGCATCGGCCTCATGCTGGTTTCAGGCATGGCGATCGGCACCGTCTTCACCCTGTTCGTGCTGCCCTGCGTCTATTCGGTTCTGGCGGCACGGCCTCGCCCATCGGATGCGCATGACGAAGCGGCGGCGCGGCCCGAGCCCGCGCTGGCCAGCCCGGCGCAATGAGCTGGCGGACCGCGCAAGGCCGACGCCCCGGACGCCTGCCCTTTGGACCCGGCTATTCCGCCATGATCTTCATGCCGGCCAGTTGCGCCGATCGCTGAAATCCGTCCCGCCGCGGCCGGGGCGGTGATAATCGGGCGCCATTTCCTTCAGGAAATGGTCGGCGGCCGGGTCGGTCCGCGTCCAGTCCGCGATCTCGAACCGCTTGACGATACGCCATTCGCCGTCGCGCCGCGCATATTCGTCGATGTAGCGCCCGCCGAAGATCATGTCCTTCTCCTCGCCGTCGAGCGTCATGCGATGATAGGCGATGAAATAGACTTCGCCCGAAGCGCTATCGTCGCGGACGGCGATCTGCGCCTGGCCGATCATGTGGTGGGTGAAAGCGCAGCTTTTCAGGCCTGTCTGGGCATATTCGACCCAGGCGTCGCCATCGCCGCTGAAAGCGCCGCAATCGACATAGGCGCCATCGTGGAAAGCCGAGCGTTGCAGGGCGGGGTCCAGCCGATCCTGACCGCGCATGTAGCGGCAGATGCAATCCATGATGTCGCGCCGGGCCGTCAGGTCGCGCACCTCGGCGGCCAGGTCCAAATCGTCTTGCGTCATCGCTATCCTCTCCACGGGGCACAAGGTAAGGGCGCCAGCGTAACGCACCCGTGCCCCACCGGCATTGCAGGCATTTGATGGAATTGGCGCGCCATCCAAACTTTCGGCTGGCCGAGGGCGCGCGGCAACCGCATTCCTTCGATTGAAGGTGGATGGCGGGCCGCTATTCTGCAACTGCACGGGGAGGAACCGGGTGACGGAGGGCTTCGGCGTTCACCATATCGGCATCAGCACGCCCGATATCGCGCGGCTGAGCGCTTTCTACCAGCGCTGCTTCGGTTTCGAGATCGCCTATGAAAGCGCGTGGGACGAGGGTGTTCCGGCAATCGACCGGATGATGGGACTCGAGCGATGCGCCGCGCGCGTGATGATGCTGCGCGCCGACACGCTTTTTATCGAGCTGTTCGAGTTTTCCAAGCCGCGCCAACCGGGCGGCGAACTCCGCCGCAGCCCGGCCGAGCGGGGCTATACGCATTTCTGCATCCAGCTGCGCGACATTGATGCGGAATATGAAAGGCTGCGCGGTCTGGGCATGGCGTTCCATGCGCCGCCCGCCCTTATGGCGCCTGGATTGAAAGCGGCCTATGGTCGCGATCCCGACGGCAACATCATCGAGCTTCTTGAAATTTCAGACCCCGATTTTGCCTTCCATTTTAGCCAGCGCCATTTGTCGAAAGGCGAAATCCGGTGATGACCAGCCTTCCCGAGCTTATCGGCTGCTATTGGACGCTCGCCGGGCCGGTCACCTTCGGCCCCAATGACGAAAGCCCCTGGAGCTTCCGCGACCGGGCAGAAGCGGCCGCGCGGGCAGGTTATCGCGGCCTTGGCCTCAAGCATGCGGACCTGATGAAATCAGTCGCGGCCTATGGCTATCCCGAGATGCGGGCAATCCTCGATGGCAATGGACTACGGCACCTGGAGCTTGAGGCGTTGGGCGACTGGTGGCGCGACGGCGCGGAGCGCGAAGCCGCGGACCTGATTCGACGGGACCTGCTGCACGCCGCGGGCGAACTCGGCGCGCGGCATGTCAAGCTGTATGGGCCTTTGTCGCCCAAGCCCGAAGACACGGTGGAAAGGATGCGGGAGGCGTTCGCCGACATCGTCGATGAAGCGCGTGGAACGGGCGCGCTGATCGTGCTGGAGCCGATCGGCTGTTCCGCCATTCCCGATCTTCCCACCGCGCTTGCGGTGATCGGCGACACGATCGGCCGGGGCGGCGGGTTGATGCTGGACCTCTGGCACGTCACGCGCGGCGGCATCGCGCTGGCGGACATCGCGGCCCTACCGGCCGCGGCGATCGGTGGCGTGGAAATAGATGACGGCGCGGAACTGCCGCAGGGGGATTATCTGTCCGAGACGATGAACCGGCGCCTGCTCTGTGGAGAAGGCGGGTTCGACATCGCCGGCTTCTTTCGCGCCGTTCGCAGCGCTGGCTATGAAGGGCCGTTCGGCGTCGAGATTATTTCGGAAGCGGAGCGCGCCCTGCCGCTCGCCGCGGCGAGCGGGCGCAGCTACCGCTCCGCGCATCATGCATTGACGACAGCGGCAGGCATGTAAGCTGCCGACGCGGCGTCTCGCGTGTCAGATAGCCCCCTCCCCCACAGCTTATCGCAAGGCGCGCGAACGGGAGTTTTGGAGGCAACGCCTCCCTATCACCCCGCTTCGGCGGGCGCGCCGGCTTGCGTGCGATGGGCTTCGGTACGGATAACGGCATCATGGCCCCAGGGCGTGACGGGATGATCGGCCCGAAAGCTGTCCGGCAGTGCCTCGGTCATCGCCCAGGTCGCGCCGAGTCTGCCAAATCCGGTGAAAAGGGCACAGGCGGCGCCCAGTTCCACGATTTCCCTTTCCGAGAAATGATTTCGAAGCTCCTCATACAGGCTGTCATCAATCGCGAGATGATCGGTGGCGAACAGATCTGCGAAACGGAGCGCGGATTTTTCCGCATCCGTCAGGTCCTGCGCCTCCTGCGGCCGTTCGAGCGAACAGACTAGTCCTTCCGTCACCTGGTCCGATTCATATCGCAGCGCCATGCAGCTACGGCACTGATTATGGAACGCGATCCTGATGCGCACGAGTTCCCTCAGCCGCCTGTCGAGCTTGCCCTCCACCATGACAGCCTGCTGGAGCGCGCCCATTGCGGCGGCGATCTCGGGGATCAACGACCATATCGCATTCTGGGTGTTGTTGAATCCCTCCAGACCGCCCGGCAT
>CAZACH010000068.1:0-9754 GCA_964483275.1 uncultured Sphingomonadaceae bacterium
GCCGGGGCGATGACGTCCAGGGCGATGCCGGTCTCGCGAAAGACGCGGTCGATGAACCGGGTGCCGTTGCGCGCCCGCCGGCAGGCCTCGGTGGCGACGGCGCGCAGCGCGTGGACGCCGCGCCGGCGCACCTTGTCGGCGCACACCGCCAGCGCCTCCAGCGTGCGATCCTGCGCCTGCTGGTCCAGCTCGCCGGTTTCGGCCAGCCCCTCGCCGAGCCGGACGACCCGCGAATAGGCATCGACCACGGTAAATCCGCCGGCGCCGTGGCGCGGGCGCGCGACGAGCAGGCGGCAATTGTTGGTGCCAAGGTCGAGCGCGGCATAATGGCGACGGTGACGCAGGGAATAGGGGCCATGGCGCATTTGCCGGGGCGCCGGATGGCTATCCACCGGCAAGGCATCGTGCCCGTCCGCAACAGGCGCGGAGAGCCCGGCCATATCCGCGGCCTCGCTCGTCATTCAACCTCGTCTCGCTCACCGGTGCGGGCGCGCGCCGGAACTTGCATCCAGCCTAGCACCGGAATTCGCGCCGCGACAAGCATGCGCCGCGCAGTACGGAAGCGAAGGATTTATCGGGAATGTGGATGCCCCGCGAGGATTCGAACCTCGATTGACGGAGTCAGAGTCCGTAGTCTTACCATTAGACGACAGGGCAGCGTCGTGCGGCCGCTAGCTAGGGTGCCTCGAACGGATCGTCAACTGCTTGCGCGCCCTGTTTGGCCCTCGAATGCGATTTTCCGCGCGCGGGGCGGATGAGGGCAGAGTTCCCCCCGCGCCGCATTTCTTCTAGAGGCGCGGGATGCAGTTCATCGATCAGGCCAAGATTCATCTTCGCTCCGGCGCCGGAGGCCCCGGCGCGGTGTCGTTCCGGCGCGAGAAATATATCGAGTTCGGCGGCCCCGACGGCGGCAATGGCGGCAAGGGCGGCGATATCATCTTCGAGGCGGTGGCCGGGCTGAATACGCTCATTGATTTTCGCTACACCCAGCATTTCCGCGCCCAGCGCGGCCAGAATGGCGCCGGCCGCGACCGCACCGGGGCAGGGGGGGCGGACATGGTCATCAAGGTGCCGGTCGGCACCCAGATCTTTTCCGACGACATGGATGTGCTGCTCGCAGACTTCACCGAGGTCGGCCAGCGAATCACGCTGTTGCGGGGCGGTGACGGCGGGCGCGGCAATGCCAGCTACAAGAGCAGCACCAACCGCGCGCCGCGCCAGCACGGCCCCGGCTGGCCGGCGCAGGAGATGTCGGTCTGGCTGCGCCTCAAGCTGCTGGCCGACGCCGGCCTCGTCGGCCTGCCCAATGCCGGCAAGTCGACCTTCCTCAACGCCGTGACCAATGCCGAGGCCAAGGTCGGCGACTATCCGTTCACGACCCTGAAGCCGCAGCTTGGTGTGGTGCGCCATCGCGGGCGGGAGTTCGTGCTCGCGGACATTCCGGGGCTGATCGAGGGCGCGGTCGACGGCGTCGGCATCGGCGACCGTTTCCTGGGCCATATCGAGCGGACGCGGGTGCTGCTCCACCTGGTCGATGCGTCGGGCGAGGATCCGCTCGAAGCCTATCGGATCGTGCGCAACGAGCTGGACGCCTATGGCGCCGGGCTGGAGGACAAGCCCGAGGTGATCGCGCTCAGCAAGGCCGACGCGGTCGAACCGGACCTGCTGGCCGCGCTCAGGCGGCAGCTTGCGGATGCGAGCGGCAAGCCGGTGCTGGCGCTTTCGGCGGCGGCCGGTCTCGATGTCGACATCGCGCTGGATCGCCTCTCCGATGCGCTTGGGCCCGACGACACGGCCGACGCGGCTGGCGAGGCAGGCGAATGGACGCCGCTGTGACCGGCCCGGCGAGCGCCGGGGCGGCCACGCCCGCCGGCAATGCGCTGGCCTTTTCCCCGGCGCGCTGTCCACGGCTGGTCATCAAGATCGGCTCGGCGCTGCTCGTCGATGCGGATGCGTCGGTCAGGCGCCGGTGGCTCGCCGGCCTGCTCGACGATGTGGCGGAGCGCGCGCGCGCCGGCCAGCGCATCGTGCTGGTCTCCTCCGGCGCGATCGCGCTCGGCGCGCGCCGGCTGAAGCTGCCCAAGGGCGGGCGCGCCTGCCTTGAGGATGCGCAGGCCGCTGCCGCGACGGGGCAGATCATCCTGTCGCACTGCTATGCGGAACTGCTCGCCGAACGCGGCCTGCTGGCGGCGCAGATGCTGCTGACCCTCGACGATCTGGAGGATCGCCGCCGGTTCCTCAACGCTTCGGCGACATTGTCGCGTTTGTTGGGGTTGGGCGCGATCCCCGTGATCAACGAGAATGATTCGGTGGCGACGAGCGAGATCCGCTTCGGCGACAATGACCGGCTCGCCGCGCGCGTCGCGCAGGCGGCGGGTGCGACGGGCGTCATCCTCCTGTCCGACATCGACGGGCTTTACACGGCCAATCCCGGCGTCGATCCCAATGCCGTGCTGGTGCCGCGCGTGGCGCAGGTCGATGCCGGCGTGATGGCGATGGCGGACGGCGGCTCGGCTTCCGGCCTTGGTTCGGGGGGCATGATCTCGAAGTTGCAGGCGGCCCGCATCGCCACCCGCGCCGGCGTCGCGCTGGCGATCGTCACCGGCAAGCGCGACCGCCCGCTCTCGGCCTTCGATGCCGACGGGCGCGGCACGCTTTTCGAGCCGAGGCAGGGCGCCGGCGCCAAGCGCGGATGGCTGGCCGGGCGCCTGACCGTCAAGGGCCGCATCCACGTCGATGCCGGGGCGGTGAGCGCGCTGCGCTCGGGCAAGAGCCTGCTCGCGGCGGGCGCCCGCGCCGTCGACGGCCGTTTCTCGCGCGGCGACGTCGTCGACATCATCGACGAGGATGGCGAGGCGGTGGCGCGCGGCCTCGTCGAATATGACACCGACGACGCCGCGCGGATCGCCGGGCACCGCTCGGCCAGCCATGCGGACATATTGGGCTATGCGCCGCGCAGCGCGCTCGTCCACCGCGACCATCTGGTGATGCTGCGCGAGTAGCTCAGCTGGAAATCAGGATCTGCTCGATCTGGTCGATGGGATGGCCGGTCAGGTCCTTGGCGACCTCTCCCGTCAGCCGCTCGGTGACCGCCTTGTGATAATGTTTGCGCAGTTCGCCCAGCGTCGTCGGCGGCGCGACGACGACCAGCGCGTCGAAGTCGCCGCGTAGCGCCCGCTGCTTGAGGATGTCCGCCATCTCGGCGGCGAAACGGTCTTCTTCCAGCTGGTGGAAGTCGGTTTCCTGATAGGCGCTGCGGTGGCCGAGGCCAAAGCTCTGGAAAGACCGGCCGGGCCGGTCGCTGGACTGGTCGCGATCCGCCGGATTGTCCTGCGCGTCGACGTCGACGACCTCCAGATTGGGATAGGCGGCGTCGCCTTCGTTGCGAAGAAGCATCATTTTCCGGCCATCGGCGACAACGACGAAACTGTTGTGGGCAAGCTGCATCTTCGATCTCCTTGTCGCGGGTTCGGCCTTGCCAACCAACGTCTGGAGCCGGGGCGGGTTGCGCCCGCCGCCGATGGCACGGCGCTTCCCACCGTGCGTTTGGGAGGAAAGGAGATGCCCCATGGCCAGCCAGCCCCCGAAACCGGAAACCCCGGAACAGGTTCCCACCGACGATCCCGTGCCGTCGCCGGTCGATCCCGATCGCCCGACCCCGACCGATCCGGGCGAGGGCAGCCGGGCGCCCGATCGCGACAGGAACGCCATCCGCTAATCCCCGGCGACCGGAGCCTTGGCGTTATCCCCGCGTCAGCCCGCGTCCGTGCCGCCGACGATATCACCGCCCTTGATGGTCAGGCGCACGCGGCCCTGAACGGGCAGGCCGTCGAACGGCGTATTGCCCGCCCGCGCGGACATGCGGTCCGCATCTATGCGCCAGGGGGCGTCGGGATCGAGCAGGATCAGGTCGGCGTCGCCGCCGCTCTGCAACTGCGCCACCGGCAGGCCGAGCAGGCGCGCCGGCGTGGCGCAGGTCATCTCGAACAGCCGCATCATGCTGATGACCCCGTCGCGCACCAGCGTCAGCGCCAGCGGCAGGAGCGTTTCCGCGCCGGCGGCGCCCGGCTCGGCATCCTCGAAGGGCAGGCGCTTGGCGTCGGGGCCGAGCGGGTCGTGGCTGGAGGTGATGACGTCGATCGTGCCGTCGCGGACGGCCTCGATCGCCGCGAGCCGGTCCCGCTCCGCGCGCAGCGGCGGGGACAGGCGCGCAAAGGTGCGGAAATCGCCGATCGCCGTCTCCGACAGCAGGAGATGCGCGGGGGAGATGCCGCAGCTCACCGACAGGCCGCGCGCCTTGGCCGCCCGCACCTGGGCGAAGGCGGCGGCGGTGGTGAGCTGGCGGAAATGCAGGCGCGCGCCGGTTTCGGCGACGAGGGCGATGTCGCGCGCCACCGCCATCGCCTCGGCGGCGGCGGGCGCGGCGGGCAGGCCCAGGCGCGTCGCGGTTTCGCTGGCGGTGGCGACCGCGCCATCGGTCAGGCCGCCGTCCTCGGCATGGGCGATGACGGTCAGGTCGAAGGTGCGCGCATAGGCCAGCAGCCGCAGCATCACGCCCGAATCGGCGATCCAGCCGCGGCCGGTCGCCACCGCGACCGCGCCGGCGCGATGCATGAGGCCGATTTCGCCCAGTTCGCGCCCCGCCAGCCCGCGCGTCGCGGCGGCGAGCGGATGGACCCAGACGTCGGGCTTGCCGGCGGCGGCGGCGCGGGCGACCAGCGCCGGGTCGTCGAGCGGCGGCGACTGGTCGGGCATCAGGCCGACGCGGGTGATGCCGCCCGCCGCGAACGCCGGGAAATCAATGGCGAAGACGCCGAGGTCGACAAGGCCGGGCGCGACGATGCCGCCACGCGCGTCGAAGCGCTGCGCGCCCTGCGGCACCTGGACATCGCCCACGGCGACGAGCCGGCGGTTGGCGACGAGAACCCCGCCACGCACGGCGGTGCCGGCGACCGGGTCATAGATGGTCGCGTTGACGATCCCGACGGGGCGGGTCATCGCCAGCCCTCCACGCCGCGCTGGCCCCGCGTCAGCACGTCGAGGCAGGCCATGCGCACGGCGACGCCCATCTCGACCTGCTCGGCGATGGCGGAGCGGGTGATGTCGTCGGCGACCTGGCTTTCGATCTCGACGCCCCGGTTCATCGGGCCGGGGTGCATCACCAGCACATCCTCCTTGGCGGCGCGCAGCCGGTCGCGGGTCAGCCCGAAAAAGGTGAAGAACTCCCGCATCGACGGGACATAGGCGCCCGACATGCGTTCCTTCTGAAGGCGCAGCATCATCACGACATCCGCATCGCGCAGCCCGGCGTCCATGTCGGTGAAGGGGGTCACGCCCAGCTCCTCGATGGCCGGCGGCATCAGCGTCGGCGGTGCGACGACCCGGACGCTGGCGCCCAGCGACCCCAGCGCCAGGATGTTCGATCGCGCCACCCGGCTGTGCAATATGTCGCCGCAGATCGCGACGTTGAGGCCGGCGATGCGGCCCTTGCGGCGGCGGATCGTCAGCGCGTCGAGCAGGGCCTGGGTGGGATGCTCATGCCGTCCGTCGCCGGCGTTCAGCACCGGGCAGCCGACCTTGTCGGCGATGAGCTGCACCGCGCCGCTGGCGCCGTGGCGGATGACGATGACGTCGGCGCGCATGGCGCCCAGCGTCAACGCCGTGTCGAGCAGCGTCTCGCCCTTCTGCACGCTCGATGTCGCCACCGACATGTTGACGACATCGGCGCCCAGCCGCTTGCCGGCGATTTCGAAGGACAGCAGCGTGCGCGTGCTGTTTTCGAAAAAGGCGTTGATCTGGGTCAGGCCGGCAAGCCGGTCGTCATGCTTGGTGGTGGCGCGGTTGGCCTCCGCCCAATGTTCGGCCTCGTCGAGCAGGAAATTGATTTCCCACGGCTTCAACGCCGCGATGCCGAGCAGATGGTCGTGCGGGAAGGGGTGGACGCCGCCTGAAGCGGAATCGGTCGGGGGAGCGGCGGCTGTCATCAAGGCGCCGTCCTAGACCGGGCGTCATGCAGGCTCAAGCGGTCTCGTCATGAGCCGCCCGAAGGCCTGCGCTGCGCAGGCCGCCTCCCTCAGCTCTCCGCTGCCTCCGACTGAAGCTGGACATAGTTCTGGATGCCCATGTTCGCGATCATGTCGAACTGCTTCTCCAGCGTGTCGACATGGTCCTCCTCATTGTCGAGGATGTCGGTGAGCAGATCGCGGCTGATGAAGTCCCGCACCGATTCGCAATGCGCGATCGCTTCCTTGAGGAGGGGGATCGCCTCATTCTCAAGCTCGAGATCGGCCTTCAGCACTTCCTCGACATTCTCGCCGATGCGCAGGCGGCCCAGAAGCTGGAAGTTCGGCAGGCCGTCGAGGAACAGGATGCGCTCCGCCAGCTTGTCGGCGTGCTTCATCTCGTCGATCGACTCTTCATATTCGAACTTGGCGAGCTTCTTGATGCCCCAGTGATCGAGCATCCGGTAATGCAGGAAATATTGGTTGATCGCGGTCAGCTCGTTCTTCAGAGCTTCATTAAGATAATCGATGACCTTTGCGTCGCCCTTCATGAACGCCTCCTGTCTACTGCGCTAATAAACGCAGTAGCTGGCCCATTGGTTCGACTTGGTCAACGAAAGAAATTCAAGGAAAACTGCGAATTATTTTCAGGCGGAGGGGCGTTCCGAGGCCAGTATCTCACGCGCGAACGAGAAGCATTGTCCACAACGCGGGCGACGGCCAAGCGCGGCGTAAGCCGCCGATGGATTCGCCGGACCCGTGCGGGCGACGCACCGCAATTCCCGTTCCCGGATACCGTTGCACACGCAGACGACCATCTCTCTCTCCCGCGAATCCCGCCCTTAGGCAGGCTCTTGATACTAAATCGCAATAGCGGGGAGTCTGTCAAGTCGCAACTGGCAATCAATTTTCCGTGGGCGCCGCCATGAGCTGTGGGAAAAAACCTTCATGCGCGGCGCGCAGCCGGGCGAGGGCGACGCCGCCGCCGGTGTCGAGCGCCAGCGAATCACCGCCGGTTCGGCCGATGACCGCGATCGGGACGCCCGCCGCGCGCGCGGCTTCGACGATTGCGGCGCCATCGGCGGCGGTCACGACATAGCGCCCCTGGTCCTCGCCGAACGCCCAGCCATGCAGCGGCAGCGCCCCATCGGGGGAGAGGGTGGCGCCGATGCCGCCCGCCAGCGCCATTTCCGCAACCGCGACGAGCACGCCGCCATCCGCGCAATCATGCACGCTGCTCACGGCGCCGTCATGGATCAGGCGACGCACGAAATCGCCGTTGCGGCGTTCGGCGGCGAGGTCGACCGGCGGCGGCGGCCCGTCCTCGCGGCCCGCGATCTCGCGCAGCCAGAGCGACTGGCCGAGATGGCCGCGACTGTCGCCGACCAGCAGGATCGTCTCGTCCGGGGCGGTGAAGGCGAGGGCGGCGATGCGCTCATAATCGGCGATCAGCCCGACGCCGCCGATCGCCGGCGTCGGCAGGATGGCGCTGCCGCTGCCGTCGTCATTCTTGGTTTCGTTGTAGAGGCTGACGTTGCCCGACACGATCGGGAAGTCGAGCGCGCGGCAGGCATCGGCCATGCCTTCGATGCAGCCGACGAACTGGCCCATGATCTCGGGCCGCTGCGGGTTGCCGAAGTTCATGCAGTCGGTCGCGGCCAGCGGCCGGGCGCCCACGGCGGTCAGGTTGCGCCATGTCTCCGCGATCGCCTGCCGGCCGCCCTCGACCGGGTCGGCGAAGCAGTAGCGCGGCGTGCAGTCGGTGCTGATCGCCAGCGCCTTGCGGCTGCCATGGACGCGCACGACGGCGGCGTCGCCGCCGGGGCGCTGCACCGTGTCGGCGCCGACCATATGATCATATTGCTCCCACACCCAGCGGCGGCTGGCGAGGTCGGGCGTGCCGACCAGCGTCGCGAGATTGTCGAGCACATCGCCTTGCGCCGGCACGTCGCCGAGCGGCGCGGGCGGCGGCGTCGGCACCCACGGCCGGTCATATTTGGGCGCATTGTCGGCCAGCGGGCCGAGCGGGATGTCCGCCACCCGCTCGCCCTTCCAGGTGAGAACCATATGGCCGGTGTCGGTGACGCGGCCGATGACGGCGAAGTCCAGCTCCCACTTGCGGAAGATCGCCTCCGCCTCGGCCTCGCGGCCGGGCTTGAGGACCATCAGCATGCGTTCCTGCGATTCGGACAGCATCATCTCATAGGGCGTCATGCCGGTTTCGCGGCAGGGCACGGCGTCCATGTCCAGCTCGATGCCGACGCCGCCCTTCGACGCCATCTCGACCGAGGAGGAGGTGAGGCCGGCGGCGCCCATGTCCTGGATGGCGACGATGGCGTCCGAGGCCATCAGCTCCATGCAGGCCTCGATCAGCAGCTTCTCGGTGAAGGGGTCGCCCACTTGCACGGTCGGGCGCTTCTCCTCGCTGTCCTCGCCGAACTCGGCCGAGGCCATGGTCGCGCCGTGGATGCCGTCGCGGCCGGTCTTGGAGCCCACATAGACCACCGGATTGCCGATGCCGGCGGCGGCCGAATAGAAAATCTTGTCCTTGTCGGCGACGCCCACGGTCATGGCGTTGACCAGGATGTTGCCGTTGTAGGCGGGATGGAAGTCGCACTCGCCGCCCACGGTCGGCACGCCGACGCAGTTGCCGTAGCCGCCGATGCCCGCGACCACGCCCGACAGCAGGTGCCGGGTCTTCGGGTGGTCCGGGCTGCCGAAGCGCAGCGCGTTCATGTTGGCCACCGGGCGCGCGCCCATGGTGAACACGTCGCGCAGGATGCCGCCCACGCCCGTCGCCGCGCCCTGATAGGGCTCGATGAAGCTGGGGTGGTTGTGGCTTTCCATCTTGAAGATGGCGGCCTGGCCGTCGCCGATGTCGATGACGCCGGCGTTCTCGCCCGGGCCGCAGATCACCCACGGCGCCTCGGTCGGCAGCTTGCGCAGGTGGCGGCGGGACGATTTGTACGAGCAGTGCTCGGACCACATCACCGAGAAGATGCCCAGCTCGGTGATGTTGGGTTCGCGGCCCATGGCCTTGACGATGCGGTCGTATTCCTCGGGCTTCAGCCCGTGTTCGGCGACGATGGTCGGGGTGATGGCGTTCATAGCGCGGCCACCAGGCTCTCGAACATGCGCGCGCCGTCGGCGCCGCCCAGGTCCGGTTCGATCATGCGTTCCGGGTGCGGCATCAGGCCCAGCACGTTGCGTTCCTTGTTGAAGATGCCGGCGATGTCGTTGCGCGCGCCGTTGGGGTTGTCGAGATAGCGGAAGGCCACCTGGCCGTTCTGCTCGATCTCGGCCAGCGTCGCGTCGTCGGCGAAATAGTTGCCCTCGTGGTGGGCGACCGTATAGGTGACCGTCTCGCCCGCCCGGTAGCGGTTGGTGAACATGGACTGGTTGCTCTCGACCTTCAGCGCCACGTCCTTGCACACGAACTTCAGGTGCGCGTTCATCATCAGCACGCCCGGCAGCAGGCCGGCCTCGGTCAGCACCTGGAAGCCGTTGCAGATGCCCAGCACCGGCGTGCCGCGGTTGGCCCTGGCGACCACCTCGCGCATCACCGGCGAACGGGCCGCCATGGCGCCGCAGCGCAGATAGTCGCCGAACGAGAAGCCGCCCGGGATGACGATCAGGTCCACGTCCGGCAGCGTGCTGTCGCCGTGCCAGACCATATGCGGCTTCACGCCGCAGATTTTCTCGATGGCGACGGCGGCATCGCGGTCGCAGTTCGAGGCGGGGAATACGATGAC
>CAZACH010000069.1:0-9622 GCA_964483275.1 uncultured Sphingomonadaceae bacterium
TCGGGAAGGACCCGCTCGACAACATGATGCCGTGGTTCGGGCAGGGCTTCGACGGTGCCGACGGCAAGCTCTATCTCGGACGGCGATGGACTGCACCGTGGCAGCGCACGCTGAAGCTCGACTGGGATGCCAGTCGTTCGGAAAAAGCCGTCGGCGGCCTTGTCGCCATGCACCAGCGCCTCTCGCACGCGACCGGGGGCGAGGCGAAGGCCCCGCCGAGCTGGACGATCTTCCGTAACCTCGTGACCCCCCATCCGCTCGGCGGTTGCAACATGGCGGCCAGCCCCGCCGCCGGCGTGGTCGATGATGGCGGGCAGGTGTTCGGCCATGCCGGGCTGTATGTCGTCGATGGGTCGATCATTCCTCGCCCAATCGGCCTCAATCCGTCAAAGACCATCGCGGCGCTTGCGGAGCGCATCGCACACGGGATTTGCGCATGAACGAAGCCTATGCGTATCCTTTGATGGTCTGCCTTGAGAAACCTGGAGGCGACGCCGCCATTGCTTCGATGGCTAGTAGCGCGCGGTGGATCACGAAGGCGAGGTGTTGGAAAGCTACAACCAAAATCCGCGACAAGGCAGCCGTGCTGCGCTTCATGAAGAAGGTCCTTAACCGTGATGGGTCGCCTGCCGCGATCACCACTGATGGTTTCCGTTCCTACAAGGCCGCGATGACTGAACTCGGCAATGCCGACAGGCAGGAGGTCCGCCGCTACGCGAACAATCGCGCGGAGAATGGCCACTTGCCATTGCGACGACGAGAGCGAGCAATGCTCCGGCTCAGGCAGATGAAGTCACTGTAGAAGTTTGCCTCTGTACATGCATCGCTTCACAACCATTTTGCTCAAGAACGTCACCTCGTCAGCTAAGGCTTCTCGGCTGAAGGATCAGTGCGGCAAGTGGAGACTGGTTCGCAGAAGGCTGACAGCGCTGCCACGAACTAATTTACTGATATAGAAGAATTTTATTCAGTCTCAAAGCGGGTGGGTCATGACTCCGCGCACGATTACCGGCCGGCACTGGATAGCGCCGTCTATGCGAGTCTGCTCGATCTGGCGCGGATTACCCGCGTCCATGTGGGGGGGCTCGGTCCACGCGACCAGACCGACATTCAGAGCCTGATCGGGGTGGTCGGCGAATATCAGGAAGACGCGGCCGCATGATGCGCCATGGCTCCCTCTATATGGTCGATTGCGATAGCGCCGGTAGCATCCGGGTGGTTGTTGCGTGTGTCGAATTCGGCTTTCCCAGGCGACAAGCCTATAGCTGCTGCCATGGTCACGTTTCTGCGCCAAATGCTATCATTCGTATAGATGGAGCGGTGCAATTGAGCCGTTTTTGGGAATCGATTCTGCCGGGCTTCGGAAGCGACTGTTAAGGACAGTTACGTAGCGACCTGGTTCAATTCACTCTGCATGTTGAGGCGCACCGCCGGAGACGGCGCTCGTATCAGCAGGTGAGGTGCCGAACATGGCGCAGAAAATGAAAGCGGCTATCTTCATCGAGCCTGGCCGGATCGTGCTAGGCGAGAAACCGATACCCGAGGTCGGCCCGCTCGATGCCTTGATCCGCATCACCACCACGACGATCTGCGGCACCGACGTCCATATCCTGAAGGGCGAATACAAGGTCGCGTCCGGGCTTACCGTCGGGCACGAACCCGTGGGTGTCATCGAGAAGCTGGGATCGGCCGTCGCGGGCTATCGGGAAGGGCAGCGGGTCATTGCCGGCGCGATCACGCCCTCGGGCTGTTCCAACGCATCGCTGTCCGGCTGCGGCTCTCAATGCGGCGGCGCGCACGGGCATGGCTGGAAGCCGCTCGGCGGCTGGCGCTTCGGCAATACGATTGATGGCGCGCAGGCCGAATATCTGCTGGTGCCCGACGCCATGGCCAATCTGGCGCCGGTGCCGGACGGCTTGACCGACGAGCAGGTCCTGATGTGCCCTGACATATTGTCGACGGGATTCAGCGGCGCTGAATCGGGTCGCATCCGCATTGGCGACACCGTCGCGGTGTTCGCGCAAGGGCCCATCGGGCTGTGCGCGACGGCGGGCACCCGACTGATGGGCGCTGCCCTCGTCATCGGGGTGGAGGCACTTCCCGAGCGCGCGGCGATCGCCCGCGCGATGGGAGCGGATCATGTCGTGGATTTCTCGAAAGTCGATCCGGTGGACGAGATTCGACGGCTGACCGATGGACGCGGCGTCGATGTCGCCATCGAGGCGCTGGGCCGTCAGGAGACGTTCGAGGCGGCGCTGCGCGTGCTGCGTCCGGGCGGGACGCTGTCGTCGCTCGGTGTCTATTCGGAGGATCTGCGTATTCCGGTCGATGCGTTTTCGGCGGGTCTGGGAGACAACCGCATCGTCACGACACTCTGCCCCGGTGGCAAGGAGCGGATGCGCCGGCTGATGGACGTCGTCGCGTCCGGGCGCGTCGATACCGGCGCGCTCGTTACCCATCGCTTCGCCCTCGACGACATCGAGACCGCCTATGACCTGTTCGCGCACCAGCGGGACGGCGTGCTGAAAGTCGCCATCCATCCCTGACGGCGTGACGATTGTGCGCCCGCATCGGAGTGGAATCCAACCGATGCCCCGATCCTCCATCATCTGGTTCGACAAGGCCGGGATCGGCGACGTTCCCGCCGTCGGTGGCAAGAACGCTTCGCTCGGCGAGATGGTCGTCGCGCTGTCGGGCGTGGGTGTCCGTGTGCCGACGGGCTTCGCCACTACTGCCGCCGTCTATCGCGCCTATGTCGCGGCGAATGGTCTGGAGGCGAAGCTCCGCGAATGGCTGGCTTCTTCGTCGGAGAGTGGCGATGACGGGGATGGCCAGGGACGGTCCCTGACGGGCTATCGCCGCTGCTTCGTGCCCCGATGCGCCTGATAGGACTGGAGCACGGCCTTCATCCGCGCCAGCGCCTCGCGCCGTGCCGAGGCGCTTTCGATCTCACGCAGGGCATGTTTCAGGCCGGTCGCGAAATCGGCATAGTCGTTCTGCCAGTCGCGCTCCAGCCCGTCCTGCAGGTCGGGCTTGCCGGTCGCGAGGCGCTTTGGCGGGGCGGCGTGGGGCAGGGCGTAGCGTTCGCCGATGCGCGGAGTGACGATCGCGGAGGCGATCGCATCCGACTGCATCAGCTGGCGCAGCACCTCGATCGTGCCCGCCTCGCCGTGGGTCAGGAACAGGCCGCCGGCGATCGGTTGCCGCGCCTTGATCCAGTTGCGGATGTCGTCCTGGTCGGCGTGGGCCGAATAGCTGTCGATGCGGCGGATCTGCGCGCGGACCGCGACATCGTGGCCGGAAATGCGCACCCGCGCCGCGCCGTCGAGGATCGCGCGGCCGAGCGTGCCCGCCGCCTGGAAACCGACGAACAGCACCGTGGATTCGCGGCGTCCCAGATTGTGGCGCAGGTGATGGCGGATCCGGCCCGCCTCGCACATGCCCGAAGCGGCCAGGATGATCGCGCCGGACACGTTGTTGAGCCGCATCGATTCACCGGCGCTGCCGACATAATGGAAAGCCGGGTGATGGAAGATCTCGCCCGACCCCATGTCCTCCAGCGCGGCGGCATGGCTTGCGAAGACGCTCGTCGCCCGGCTGGCAAGCGGGGAATCGATGAAGACGCGCGGATGCGGCAGGCGTCCGCCGTTGATCAGGCTGGCGATGTCCAGCAGCAGTTCCTGCGTGCGTTCCAGCGCGAAGACGGGGATGACGAGATTGCCGCCGCGCACGAGCGCGCCCTTGATCTCCGCCTCCAGCAGGGTGCGGCGCTGCTCGATCGTCACCTCCTCGCGGATGCGGTCGCCATAGGTGCTTTCGCAGACGATATGGTCGAAGCCGGCGGGCGCTTCGGGATCGGGATGGAACGCCTTATGGTCGGGGCCGAGATCGCCGGAAAACAGCAGCCGCGTCGATCCCACCTCGATCTCGACCGAGGCCGATCCGAGGATATGGCCGGCATTCCACAGCCGCGCGCGAAAGCCGGGCGCCGGCTGGAACCAGCTTTTGAGCTCCACGCTCCGGCACTGCGTATAGGCCGCCAGCGCGTCGGCTTCGGTATAGATCGGGTCGATCGCCGGCTCGTCCGCGCGGTCGGCGCGGCGATTGCGCCGTTCTGCCTCGCTTTCCTGGATGCGCCCGGCGTCGGGCAGCATGTGGTAGAGCAGGTCGCGCGTTGCAGCGGTGCACCAGATGGGGCCGCCATAACCCTCCGCGACCAGCTTGGGCAGCAGTCCGCTGTGATCTATATGGGCATGGGTCAGGACGACGCCCGCGATCCGGCGTGCATCGAAGGCGAAGGGCGCGCGGTTGAGCGTCTCCAGCGTGCGCGACCCCTGGAACAGGCCGCAGTCGATCAGGATGCTCCGGTCGCCGTGACGCAATTCCATGCAGGAGCCAGTGACGGTGCCCGCGGCGCCGTGGAAGATGATCTCGGGATGGTCGCTCATTCTGTCTCTCGGATGATTATTTGGGACACTTCAGGCGCGCAATGCTTCGAACCATATAAGGCGGCGGCGATATCGCGATAATCACGGCTTTATCCGGTTGAGCCGCGGCGCGTTGGCGATGACACTGACCGATGACGGCCCCTAGGATCACTACGTAACGACGGACTGCCGTTGTCCTGACATTCATCCTGCCCGGCCGATCCCGTGGACTGGTCGCTATGAGAATGTCATGAACAGCAATATTGTGCCGCCCCGGACGGAAGGCCCGCGCCCCAGGATAGTCTTGGTCGAGGACGACCCCGGCGTCCGTCGCTCGATTCAGCTTTTGCTTCAGCGTAACTATGATGTGCGCTCCTATGCATCGAGTGCGGCGTTGCTTGCCGAGCCCGCGCCGGCGGATGTGGCCTGTCTCGTGACCGACTATCGCATGGCGGAGATGGACGGCCTCGAAGTGTTGCGCGCGTTTCGAGCGTGCGGGTGGACGGGGCCGGCGATCCTCATCACGGCCTATTATTCACCGGAACTCGTTGAACGCGCCCGGCGGGAAGGATGCGACATCGTTCTCGACAAGCCGCTGCGCGAGCACGCCCTGGTCGAGGCGGTGGCACAGCTCACGGGGCGGCTCCGTCCGAACGGCAAGGCCTTTTCCACGGCCTGACCGGCGTTCGGGTAGCCACCCCGGCCGTCGTCGCTATCAGTCGGCGGCGTCTTCAGTGAGAAAGCAGCACGGGCAGGGGCGTCGCTGCCATGAAGCTTCTTGTGGCGCCCCCGACCACGAAATCGCGAACGCGGGAGTGGCCGAAGGCGCCCATGACCAGCAGATCGGCATTATGGCGGTCGCAATAGCGCGCGAGCGCCTCACCGGCGCCGCTGCCTTCGGCCGGCTCGACGCCGGCAATCGCGGTGATATCGTGGAGGCGAAGATGATCCCGTAGCGCGTCATTGGTGTCGTCCAGGCCGAGGTTCTTCTCTCCCGTCACGGTGACGAGCCGCACCGTGCCGGCGCGCTTCAGGAAAGGCAGTGCATCGGCGACCGCCCGCGCTGCCGCCCGGCTGCCGTCCCAGGCGACCACGACATCTTCGAGGGAGAGCGGTGGAATCACATTATCGGGCAGGAGCAGCACGGGCCTGCCGCTGCCGAAGATCAGATCCTGAGCGGTGAACTGGGTGGCGCTGTCGGGACTGATCGGCATGATCGTGAGATCATGGAGCCGGGCATGCCGGATGAGCTCGGCGGACTGCAACATCGCGCGGCAAGGCAGCAGCTTCGTGTCGGCTGCCTGTTTCCGTTCGGTCACCGCAGCCTGGAACTCGGCGACCAGCGCATCGGCGGCGGCCTTGCTCCTGTCATTTTCGGCGGCGATGACTTCGGCGATATCGGTCAGCTTGCGGGCCAGGAAATTCGACGGGTCCGGCACGTCCACCCGGCAGATCGCGCCGGATATCCGCGCGCCGAACAATGCCGCGATTTCGACCGCCGCGATGATGAGATTGTTCGGCGTGCGTGTCGGATAGGATGTCAGTTGCAGCAAGATGTCCTTCAGGGCCACGTCGTCTCTCCGGTCGTCATGTTCTCTTGAGGGGCAGGGGCTGAATGTCGATCCGCCTAGTGCGCGAGCAGCAGGGGCACCGTCGCCCCGGCGAGCAAATCGCGGGTTGCCCCGCCGAGCACTGTCTCGCGCAGGCGGGAATGTCCATAGGCGCCCATGACGATATAGGCCGCATTCAGCTCGTCCGCCGCATCCGACAGCGCTTGTGCAATGCTGCGCCCCTTGCGCGGCCATTCGTGCAGTTCGGACGAGATGCCGTGCCGGGAGAGATAGCGGCTTGCGTCGGTCGGGGGGAAACCGATCTCGTCGTCGGAAACCGTGACAATATGGACTTCGGTGGCGAGGCGCAGCAGCGACAATGTCAGACGCAGACTGTGCGCCGCCTCCAGCGACCCGTTCCACGCGAAGACAACGGGGCCATCCGCTCGAAAACGGTCCGCTTCCGGCGGCACGACCAGCACCGGCGCGCGGGCATGGATGGCCACGTCGCTGACGATCGAAAGGGGCGCCGGCTTGTCCTCGCGCCCCTTTTCCGCCCGGCCCTTTTCCTCCCGGCTGAGGATCAGGAGGTCCGCGAGGCGCCCGCAACTGACCAGAACCTGCGCTGGCTCTCCCGGGACATAGGTCCAGTCCCAGGTGACGCCTTCGCTTTTCAGGCGTTGCTCGATCCGCGCGCGCTGCTCGTCGGCGCTGGTTCGAAGGGCGTCGAGCAATGTCGTGGACCCATAGAAGCCACCCCAGGGGTCGCCGAGGACATAGCTGGTGAAGGGGTTGGCCTGCACGCAACAGAGGTGCGCCCCGCAGGCCCGGGCGAGGTCGAGCGCCACGGCAAGCCTTGCATCCTGCGCATAATCGTCATGGATATGCACGAGTATTGATTTCACCATGCCCTCCCATCCTGGCCGGTCCGGGTCCGAACTGGCGTAAGGGGACGCTAGGGATGGGGAGAATGAACGTAACTAGGGAAATATACTGATCCCGCCTTGCGACATCCTGCCGTTCGCCGGCCGCCGCGCAACCGGGCGACAGAGACGATGACGGCGGATTGTGTGGGTATCAAAGCCCCAGGATAGAGCGCGCCTCGGCGGCCACCTCGTCCAGCGATCCCCAGCCGCATCAGCAGCGCATCGTCGCGCTGGCGGCATGGGTGTCGATGCGTTCGGGCGGCGTGCCGGGGGCGAACGCATCGCCCCCTTCGAGGAAGGCGACGACATCCGCCTGGGGGTCGGGGGCGCCGCTTCCCGGACTGGATGCCGTCGTCATCCTCGGGCGGCCGCCGGTTTGGGCGGCACCGGCCCGTTCCCCGACCCATCCTGCCCCAGCCGGCGCTGGACGATCCGGATCGTCGGGTCGTCGGGGGACGATCTGGCGGTGAAGCCCATCTCGCGTTCGAGGCGGAGCGCGGCGTCATTGGTGGCGCTCTCGATGGATTCGACCAGGCGGATGCCGTCCGCCTCGGCATAGCGCAGGACATGCTCCAGCAGCGTCCAGCTGATCCCGCGCTGCTTCCGGTCGGAACGGATCGACAACGCCACCTCGGCCCGCTGGTGGTCGGGATCGGCGGCGAGCATGGCGGTGGCGATGATCGTCTCGCCATCCTCGTCGAGCGCGACGAAGGTCATCGTCCGCCGATAGTCGATCTGGGTCATCGCCACGAGCCGTTCGCGATCGACGACGCGCAGGCCGGTGAGGAAGCGGAAGCGCAGGTCCTGGGGCGTCACATGGGTGAAGAACTCGGCCAGCGCCGCCTCGTCATCGGGACGCACCGGCCGGACGTGGAAGCGAACCCCGCTCTGCGTCACCAGATCGGCCGCCCATTCCATCGGCACCGGCCGGATCACCAGACGCGAGGCCGGATCGGCCTGCTCTGTGATCCGCACCCGCGCGTCGAGCGCCATCACGCCCTCGGCGTCGACCAGCAGCGGGTTGATGTCCAGCTCGACGATGTCGGGCAGGTCGACCGTCATCGCCGACAGCGCCTCGATCACCTGGGCGGTGCCGTCCAGGTCGGCGGCGGGCTCGTCGCGATAGCCGGCGAGCAGGCGGGCGATGCGGGTCCGGCCGATCATGGCGCGGGCCAGCCCCGTGTCGAGCGGCGGCAGGCCGAGCGCCTTGTCGCGCAGCACCTCCACCGCCTTGCCACCGGCGCCGACCATCACCAGCGGCCCGAAGGTGGCGTCATCGGCGATGCCCGCGATCAGCTCATGGGCGTGGGGCCGCTTGTACATCGTCCCCACCGCGAAGCCGGCGAGCGTCGCCCGCGGCTGCTCGCGCGCGATCCGCTCCGCCATGGCGCGCGCCGCCGCCACCGCCGCCGGGGCGTCGGCGAGGTTCAGCGCGACCCCGCCGACGTCGGACTTGTGGGTGATCTGCGGCGAGACGATCTTGACGACATAGGGCGCGTCGAGCTGCGCACACGCCGCCGCCACGGCATCGACCGAGTCCGCGAACAGCGTCGGCACGACCGGGATATGATAGGCGGCGAGCAGCGCCTTGCCCTCGATCTCGTTGAGCAGCGTCCGCCCCTCGGCACGGGCGCGGGCGAAGATCGCGCGGGCGGCCTGGCGGTCGCCGGTGCGCTGGCGGCGGGTGGCGGGCGCGCTCATCAGCGCAGCGTGGGCGCGGCGTGCGGCGAGCAGATGGCCGAAGCCGCGCGCCGCGTCGTCGGGGGTCGTGAACAGCGGAATCCCCGCCTCGGTGAAGCGCGGCCGCGCCGCCGCCCGGTTGGCGTCGCCCAGCCAGCAGCCCAGCACCGGCTTGCGGACCCCATCCTGCCGCGCGCGATCCACCGCCCCGGCCACCGCGTCGGCGATTTCGGCGGGGGAGGTGAGGGCGGTCGGACAGTTCATCACCAGCAGCGCATCGACGCCCTCGTCCTTGAGGACGGTGTCGACGGCGGCGGCGTAGCGGTCCGCCTGCGCATCGCCGATGATGTCGACCGGATTGCCCCGCGACCAGCCGGCGGGCAGCGCCGCGTCGAGGCTGGCCATCGTTGCGTCGGAAAGGCTCGCCGGCCGGCCGCCGGTCAGGTCCAGCGTATCAATGGCAAGGATGCCGGCGCCGCCGCCATTGGTGACGATCGCCAACCGCTCGCCGGCGACCGTCCGCGTCCTGCACAGCACTTCGGCCGCATTGAACAGCTCGGTGAGGTCGTCGACCATGATGATGCCGGCGCGGTCGAAGACGCTGCGATAGACGTCATAGGAGCCGGCGAGCGCCCCCGTGTGCGACAGCGCCGCCTTGCCGGCCGCCGCGCTGCGGCCCGCCTTGATCGCGATCACCGGCTTGATCCGCGCCGCCGCGCGCGCCGCCGAGACGAACTTGGCGGGATTGGTGACGCCTTCGACATACATCAGGATGGCGTTGGTTCCGGGGTCGGTGGCGAACAGGTCGATGAGGTCGCCAAGGTCGACGTCGGCCATGTCGCCGGCCGAGATGATCCCCGAAAAGCCGATGCCACCGGCGTCCGCCCATTCGAGGATCGCCGTCACCAGCGCGCCGCTCTGGGAGATCAGCGCGAGGCCGCCCGGCGCCACCGCGGCGCGCGCGAAGGAGGCGTTGAGCCTTGCGTGCGGCATCAGCACGCCGATGCAATTGGGTCCGACGACGCGCAGCAGGTGCGGC
>CAZACH010000070.1:0-9498 GCA_964483275.1 uncultured Sphingomonadaceae bacterium
GCCGGCACGTCGGAAATCATGAAGGAAATCATCGGCCGGTCGCTCGGCCTGGACGAACGCAAGCTCGTGTGATCGGCGCGACGGGCGCGGTCGTCCGTCCGTCGCGCCGGGATTGGCTTATTTCAACATCTTGCGGATGACGTCCTGCTCCATCGATTCATAGAAGGCGCCCCATGCCTTCTGTCCGTTGCAGTCGAACCGGCTCATGCAGCAGGTGATCATATTGTTCTGCATCCAATGCACCGGGAAGAAGTTCTCGACCTCGCCGCGAACGACATAATCCTCGTCGTGATCGTCGGTGAAGGTCATTTCGAACGTCTTGGGGTGCCAGCCGTCCTCGCGGGTGACGCGCAGGTCGGCCTTGCGGATCTGGCGATGCTCGCCCTTGGTGTAGAGCCAGCAGAAGGGCACGAACTCCATGTCCGGCTTGTCCGCCTGCGTAAGCCAGGCCGGCGCCTCGTTGGTGACGCCGTCATAATCGTAGTTGGAATCGGCGATGGTGAAGCAGAACGCGCTGCCATCCTCGAAGCCGCAGGCGACATAGCCGATCGGCCGGCGCCCCAGCTTGGGGTTTTCCGGGCGGTGCACCCAGCTATGGTCGCGGATGGAGATGCAGTCGACATCGTGCATCTCGCCGTTGAGCTTGAGCGTGCCGGTGACGCGGCCGGCCTGTTCGAGATGCTCGCCCATCGGAAAGGGCACGGGCGGCATGATGCCGTCCCAGATCACGTGCAGCTCGGTATCGCGGGCCTTGTCGACATAGTCGATCTGATAGGTCATCAGCGGCTTCAGGATTTTCACCGACATGCCGTTCGCGAGCGTGTAATCGTCGAGATTCCCCTCCGGCATCGGCAGCCAGGCGCGCCAGTCGAAATATTCGGCGCAGAGCTGGTCCTTCACCTTCCCGCGCGAAGCATAGAAGCCCGAATAGGCCACCTTCAGATTGGGATGGAACCAGTTATAGGTATCGAATTGCAGCTTCTTTTCGGGGATGAACATCATCCCGAACCAGTTGGTCTCGGTCCAGGTGAAATTATCGTCAGGCGGCGTGTGGAAAAGGTCGTCTGCTTCGGTAATCGCCATGATGTCTCTCTCCTGTGATATCAGCTCATGGTGGTATGCTGGTCGTTCAGCAGATCAGGCGCGCGCGCAGCCGCTCGCGGGTCCGCGCGGTCACGCCGGATTGCTCCAGATAGGCTTCGACCGATCCGCAAGCCGCCGCGATCGCATCGAGCGCGGCGATCAGATAATCCTCCTCGACGCCCAGCATCTTGCGCGCGATCGCCTCCGACACCGGCTGGTTCAGCCGGTCCTCGAGCCGGGCGACGATCTCGGGGATCATCTGGTTGAGGCCGGGCGCGGCGCGGGTCTCCATATAGTCGGCGAGCATCGCGTCGCGCGGAACCCCCAGCAGATGCTGGATCAGCGCGACGAGGATGCCGGTGCGATCCTTGCCCACCGAGCAATGGATCAGCGCGCGCCCATTCGTTTCCGCCAGCCGGCGGATGATCTCGCCGAACAGCGGCTGGAAGAAGGGGTCGAAGGGGATGGCGCGATAGAATTCGGTATAGAAGGCATCAATGCGCGCGGGATCGAGCGTTCCGCTCCGCAGCAGCGCAACGTGCGGGCCTTCGCCCTCGGCGCCGCCCTCGACGCGCAGCAGTGTGACCGCGCCGTCCTTTGGCCAGCGCGAACCCGACTCCTCGCGCTCCTGGGCGAAGCGCAGGTCGACGACGAGCGAGAAGCCCATTGCGTCGAGCAGCGCGCAACCCCGCGCCGAAAGCTGCCCGAGATGGCCCGAGCGGTAGAGCTGGCCCGCGCATACCCGCCCGCCATCGACGGTCGGCATGTCGCCGAAGTCGCGCAGGTTGATGATCTCGTGGCGCAGCGCCGCCATCGCCGCGGCGCCGCCGGCTGCCTCGTCTCGCACGCGGGGCCTCATTCGGCGAGCAGCTGCTGGAGCCGTTCGGCGAGCTTCGCCAGCAACAGCCGCGTGAAATAGATGCCGCCGAACGCCGCGCGGATATCGGCCTGCCCCGCCGGCACCCCGTCCATCATCGAAATGCTGGTGATGCTGCCGCGCAGCTCCCGCCAGATCGACCAGTAGCGCAGCCGCTCCTCGGAGACGGCCGGCGCGCCCGCCGCATAATAGACCTGCATGAAGTCCGCCCACGGCATGAAGCTTTCGACCTCGTCGCGGACATAGGCGAGGTCTTCCGCCGGATCGCCGAGATGCCAGGTCTCCCAGTCGAGCAGCGCGGTGGGCGCGCCGTCCTGCACCATCAGGTTGCGCAGCGAGCAGTCGCCATGGACGATCGCCGCCGGGATCGGTTCCTTCGGCAGATGCGCGCGCATCCAGGCGAAGCCGGCGGCGAGCACGATATTCTCCGCCCCCCGGCGGCGGTGCCATTGCTCCTCGAACTGGTCGAGCAGCCTCAGCACATGGGGCTGCGCCGTCCGCTCGCGCCCCTCGGGGATCAGCCCGGCGCGGGCCGCGTCGATCGCGTGAATGACGCCCATTGCGCGCGCCAGGTGACGGAAGCTGTCGACCGCCTTGTCGGCCGGGATGGTGCCGCGCACGTCGGCGACGGTCGCGCCCTCGACGAAGGCGAGGCAGATCGTCGGGCCGCCGAATATGCTTGTGTCCCGCTCCAGCCACAAAGGCGCCGCGACCGGCACGCCCGCCTCATGAACGACGCGCAGCACGGCATATTCCTCGCTCACGCTGCCTTCGAGCGGGCCGCCCGGAAGGTCGCGCCGGATCACGATCCGCTCGGCGGGCCGCGCCGCGCCGCCCAGCGACAGGATGAACACGTCCTTGGAGAAGCCGCCGATCGGATTGCCGATCGCCGCGACCTCCACCGGCCCGCCATAGCGGTGCGTCAGATAGGCGGAGATGGTCGCCGGATCGAAGGGGCGGCCTTCAGGCGCGGGGCGCGCCGTTGCCGCCGCCGTCTCGAGCGCGTCGATCGCGCCCAGGAAACGGGCCTCGGCGCGCAGGCCCTCGCGCACCGTCGCCAGCGCCCGATCGTCGTGGGTGAGGATGCCGTCCGCCACGGCCTGCTCGATCGGTGCCCCGCCCAGTGCCGCCCGCATCCGCGCCAATGCGATGTCACGCTCGGCCACCGCCGCGCCGTTCTGGCCCGAGCGGACGATCAGATGATCGAGCAGGGTGAGCGACATGTCGAGCAGCCCCGCCGCCCGATCGGACCCCAGTTCCGGCCGGATCGACCCCAGCAACTCGTCGCGCAGCAGCTTGAGATAGGCGTCGGCGCCTGGCTCGCCGAGCGGGCCGAGCGCTGCATGCCCTTGCCCCGCGGCCTCATGGTTCTTCGGCGCGCCTGTCGTCACCCCGACTCCTTCCTGGCGCTCCGCCACGATCATCAGCGCGTCCAATAGCGTCTGGCGAACTCGGGCCAGATATAATCCTGCGCGCCGCCGATTCCCTTTACGCCGTCCAGCTCCCACTCGGCCAGCGCATGCCAGCTATTGTGGTTCGGCCAGAAGTGCATGTTGTAGCTCGATGACGGCGCGGCGCGCAGATAGTGCGCGACGCCGTGATCGTCCTCGAACTCCGCCTCGATGAACAAAGGCCGCTTGCGGGCCGGATCGCGCACCGTCCGCTTCGACATGGAAACGACACGGCGCAGTTCGCCCTCGGTCATGATCCAGCCGTCGAACAGGCTGCGCTTGCCGGTCATGTCATAGTCGCCGGCCCACACCGGGTTGCGTTCGGGATCGTCGATGCCGGACAGGTTGAACGCGCCCTTGCCGTCGCCGATCACGCCATAGAGCCATGCGATCGGCGGATGGACCAGCGCGTCCTCGCGCCGCGCCTCGCCCCACGAACGGTCGCGGAAGGAGGGGTGGTCGATGGCGAAGCTTTCATTCCCGATGCGGATCGTGCCCTTCGTCCAGGTCGCCTGTTCGAAGTGGCGCTCGTTGGCGCGCATCACCGGATCGAACAGCCGCGTCACCACCAGTTCCGCCGACACGTCGAAGCCCGGCGGATCGTAGCTGACGTGAATCTCCTCGAACGGCTTCACGATGCGATAGGTGAGGCCGACCTGCGGCACGCTGATCGTGTCGCCGTCGAAGATCGGGGCAGGAATCTGCACCTGATAATTGAGGTGGTCGGCCATCATGTGCTGCGGCAGGAAGCCGCGGAACATCCACGACCCCGCCGAGCAGACGTTCAGATTGGGCTTCATCGCGATGTAGAAGTTGGCGGTCAGCCCGCTTGCCGCATCACTCACCGTGAACCACCAGGTCTCGGTCACCGAATAATCGGTGTTGCCATCGCCTTCGAAGCGGAATTCATGCTCGGGACGGAACTGGCCGAAGCCGCGGGCGGGCGCCGCCAGCCAGTCGAGCTTCTGTTCCTCGGTTTCGTGACCGCTCATTCTTCCGATCCTCCTATCGCGCCCCGAAGCGGGTGCTGAGCGTCACGCCATAGGTGCGCGGCGCCGCATAGGAACGCAGGTCGCCCACCGCCGCGCTCACCCCCTGGGAGAGATATTTGGTGTCGGTCAGATTCTGTCCCCACACCCGCACCGAGAGGGCCTCGTCAGACGAAGTCCAGCCCACCGACAGGTTCAGCAGCTCATAGGATTTCTGCCGATAGCGGTTGGAAGCTTCCCACGAGAAGCCGCTATTATGGTACAGATTGCCCGAGAGGGAGAAGTCGCCCGCTGCGGTCGGGATGCGATAATCCAGGCCGACGCTGCCGGTGAATTTCGGCGTGCGCGTGGTCGGCAGGCCCTTGGCATTGGCGAGCACGACCGCGGGGTCGAAGACGCTCTGCGGATAGACCGCCGGATTGGGGAAATCGCGGAACTCGCCGTCGACATAGGCGCCGTTGGCGGTGAAGGTGATGTCCGGCGTCACCGCCACGGCGAGGTCGGCATCGATGCCGCGCATCCGCGCCTTGGCGGCGTTGATGGTCGCCGCCGTGGTGCCCTGGATCACCGCGACCTGGATGTCCTTGAAGTCGTAATGGAAGGCGGCGATGTTGAAGCGCACGCGGCGATCGAACAGCTCGCTCTTGAGGCCGATTTCATAGGCGTCGAGGAATTCGGGATCATAGCCCGGCCCGCCCGGACCCTGGAGGTTGAAGCCGCCGCTCTTGAGGCCACGATTGTAGGACGCATAGAGTTTCACGTCGGGAACGACGTCATAGTCGAGGGCGATCCGCCATGTCGGCTCATTGAACTTCTGCTTCTGGACAGGCGCGGCGAAGACCGGGCCGGTGGCGAGGCCGGTCGCGTCGTCGAAGGTCTGGAAGCCGCCCGTCAGGCGCTGGGTCTCGTGCGTATAGCGGATGCCGCCGGTCAGGTGGAGCGCGTCGGTGAGATTGGCCGTCGCCTGCGCATAGCCCGAGAGCGACTTGGTATGCTGCCGCCCGTAAATATCCTGACAGCCGGTGGGCACGACGCCCACGCCGCACAGCCGCGACGGCTCATAGACCGGCTTGGAGTCGAAATAATAGGCGCCGACCGTCCAGTCGATGGTCGATCCCGGCGCGGAGATCAACTGTACTTCCTGGCTGAACGTCTTGACCTGCTGGAACAGCACCACGGGCGAGACGATGCGTGTCGGCGAGGTGTCATAGTCGAAGATGTTGTAGCCATTGCTGTTGCGATAGGCCGAGATGCTGACGAAGTTGGCGAAGTCGAGATCGTGCTCGATGTGCAGCGCCAGCCCGCGCTGCCGCGTCTTGGCGTCGCTGACCGTGTCGCCATTGGCATCGTAGCGGCCCGGATTGCGGACCACGCCATCGGCATCCGGCACGCCGGGCGCGCGGTTATAGGTGTTGAAGTCGTTGCGCGAATAGGCGTAGTCGCCGGTCAGCGTGATTTCGGTCCGCTCGCCGGGGGTGAGGAGCAGTTTCGATCGGACGCCGAACTCGCGCCCCTTGTAGATGTCCGTGCCGGTGACGGTGTTGCGGCCCCAGCCATTGCCCTGATCGCGATATTGCACCGCGAGGTCGATCGCGATGGCGTCGGTGAGGCCGGTGGTGAGGTAGCCGCCCGCTTCCACCGTGTCGTAATTGCCATAGCCCGCATAGGCTTCCCCGGCGGTTTCGTGCGAGGGGCGGCGCGTGATGATCTGGATGACGCCGCCGGTGGCGTTGCGGCCGAACAGCGTGCCCTGCGGCCCCTTCAGCACCTCGATCCGGTCGATGTTGTTGAACGAGAAAAGGTTGCCGAACGGCGCCGCATAATAGACGCCGTCGACATAGGTCGCGACCGACGCCTCCTGGTTCGGGTTCGCGCCGTCCGAGCCGACGCCACGCAGATAAGGGGTCGAAACCGTCGCGACGCGCGTGATGCTCAGCCCCGGCACCACGGTCTGGAGGTCGAAGGTGTCGGTCACGCCGCGCGCGGCCATGGTGTCGCCGGTGATCGCGTTGACCGAGATCGGCACATCCTGGAGCCGTTCCGTCTTGCGCTGCGCGGTGACGACGATGTCCTCAAGCTGTCCCGTCCGGTCCGCCGGCGCGGCCTGCTGCGCCATGGCCGCCGAAGCCGAGATCGCCAATATGCTGACGGCCGCTCCGCCAAATGCACGTAGGTGCTTCATTGTCTCTCCTCCCAGAACCACTCGCCCATGATGACCATGGCTTTTGCTGAATTGTGCTCTGAGTATATATAGCCACCGAGTGTAGGTCAATCGGCATTGGTCATCGGCGCCGGCATGTCGCGCGCGGCCCGGATGCGCCGCGCCGGCCGCCACCCGCGCCCGCTATTTTCCGTTCGGTCGCACGGCATGGCGCCCGCCGATCGGCGGCAGGTCGAGGAACGTCTTGTACCCCGGAGCCGCCTCGACGACCGCTTCCACGGAATTCACGCAACGCGCCGACGTCATCGTCATGGCATCGTCGAGCGTGCTGCCCGTGCCGCCGGGCAGGCCCATCGGAAGCTCCGCCATGATCGGCGGATAAGCGTCGATCTCCATGCGATAGCCGCCGTCGCGGCCCAGCCGGGGCCATTCGGGCATGAGATGCTGCCCCATGCGGGTGACATGCTCGATCTCGATGAACGGCTTGCCGGCGACGATGCCCCTTACCCAGAAGCGATAGGCGGCAATCGTGCCTTTGGGGATCTCCATGCCGCCTTCCGCGACGAAGCCCTCGGGTGCCTCGGCGCCTTCGGATTCGACCTCGATCCGGTCGATGGCGATGCCCAGGGCGTCGGCCAGCAGATGAATCGCGCCGCCCCAGACCGCGTGGAATGTCGGGTGCGCATGTGCAAGCTGCGAACGCGGCCCGCCGAAGCCGAGCTGGCGCAGCACCGATTCAACCGTGTAGGCGCCATAGTCGATGATCTCATAGGTGCGGATGCCGCGTATCGCGCCGACCGCGCTCGACAGCATGAAGACCAGCGCGTCCGTGTTGAACCCCGGGTCCATGCCGGTGAAATAGAGCGTCGTGCCGCCCTTGGCGCAGGCCGCGTTGAAGCGGTCGCGCAGTTGCTCCCCATTGGCGAGCTGCCGCCAGTGGGTGCACGATCCGATCGAGCTGATGACGTTCTTGCCGCTTTCGAGCAGCGCCACGACCTCGGGAACCCAGACGGAGGAGGGGCTGCCGGGGATCGACGGATCGGTATGCGGGTCGCGCGGCATATAGATGACGCAATCCGCGTCCATCGCGATGAGGTCTTCGGCGCTGTCGGTGGCCTTGACGCCGCCCGGCTCCAGCCCGGCGATCTCGCCGGCGGTCAATCCGACCTTTCCGGGCGTAAAGCATTTCATGCCGACGAGGTCGAGGTGATCATTTTGCAGGATATATTTGACGGCCGGCGCGCCGATATAGCCCAGGCCCCATTGTATAACCTTGTAGCGCTTCACTGCATTCTCCTTGGGGCTTCGGCCGCCAATATTCGTGACTTATTCTGAAGTGGGGCCTGTCAGTCCGACGTGGTGGCGCTCAATATTTGGGAGACCCTTTGCGCCTCCGGTATATTCGACGCGCCGATCCTGTCGTCGATCGCCTGATGCAGCCAATAGACGCGCTGCTCCTGGAAGCCGAGCAGCGGCCCTTTCATCATGCCGGTGCCGAGCGAAAGCTGGATGTTGGCCAGATTGTCCATATCCTCGCCGACGAGCTGATCGAAGAAGCGGAAATAGCTGTCGTAAAATGCCTCGCGCCGATCGGATTCCCATGCGGGGCCGAGGAAATAGACCTCGATCTCGCATTGCTCGACATCAATCGGCCACATCAGCAGCACCGGGAAACCCACCGGATCAATCGGGGCCACAAGGTTCGGAAAGACGTTGTAGGTGATGCCATGCTCGCGAAAATGGTCGTCGATGCCGGCGATGTCGGGCTGGTCGTTGCCGCTCACCTCCTCGCCCAGCATCTTGCGCCGGCGCAGCGCCTGCCAGCTATGGCCGCCGGCAAGCAGCTCGATCCGGGAATAGCGCCCATCGTTCACCACCGCCGCCGTCTTCGGGTGGATCGTGTCGAGATGATAGGCCTCCAGGAAGGCGTCCATCGTCGTCTTCCAGTTGCTGCGCGCGACATAGTTGCGCTTGCCGACGAGCCGCAGCGAGGTCATTGCGGTCGAGCGGAGTTGCGGGCCAAGCTCGGCGACGAAGGCGGAGAGCGGCGGCGCCGCGTCATCGAAGTTGACGAACAGCCAGCCGTCCCATGTTTCGCAGCGCACCGGAATCAGGCCGCGTTCGGCGCGGTCGAGGCAGGCGAAGCCTTCCTCTCCCGGCACCGCCACCAACTCGCCCTCCAGATTGTACGACCAGCTATGGAACTGGCAGCGCAGCCGCGCGGCATGGCCGGTCTCGCCGCGCGCCACCCGGGCGCCGCGATGCCGGCAGATATTGTAGAAGGCCCGCGCCAGCCCGTCCTTGCCACGGACGATCAGGATCGGCCGGCCGGTCTTCTCGAACAGCTTGTAGTCGCCCGCCTGCGGCAGTTCCTCCTCGCGGCCGGCGCAGAGCCAGGTGCGACTCCACAGATGGTCGCGCTCGAGGTCGGCGAAGGCGGTGCTGGTATAACGCCGGGCGGGAATCTCGGGAAGCGGCCGCCAGTCCGGCGGGAGCGAACCCGGCTGCAAACGCACGGGGGCGACGTTACCCATAGCACCTCTCCAGGAACTTTTATTGCACCCGGTGCATAACTCAAAACCGACAGCGGGTGCAAGTTTTTGGCGTTCGCCGCGCACAAGAGGAGAATATGAACGCAACCGCGCGCACGCGGGCAGGGTCGGGACTCATCGGGGCAGGGCGGTGTCTGGCCGTTTCAGGGGAGGCGGGCCGGTGCTGTCCTAAGGCCCGCGATCGTCATCGGTCGCTGGCGGTCTTGTCCGATAGCCATCCAGCTGCGCCTTCAGCATCGCCGCGCGGCGAAGGACCAGCCTTCCTTCGGGCGCGAATAGCGCACGACGATCTGGCCGTCGACGGTCTCCACCGGAAAGGTCGGGATCGCCCGCACGGCCGGGCCGCCAAGCGGCTTGCCGCTATCGAGGTCGAAGCGCGCGCCAT
>CAZACH010000071.1:0-9424 GCA_964483275.1 uncultured Sphingomonadaceae bacterium
TCGACGCTGCCGGCATCGAGCAGGCAGGCTTCACGGCCCGCGTTACGCGAGCAGGCGATGGCCGCACCCAGCAGATGGCTGCGTCCGCTCATGTGCGCCCCCCACAGATACAGGTGGGTGTGGCCCTGCACCGAGTTGCGCAGGGCGGCGACCAGCTCCGCGTTGGCGCCGGTCACAAAGTTGTCGAAATCCGGCGGGGCGTCCTGGTGAATGTCGAGTACGAGCTGCTTCATGGGCTTCATTGCCGGTCGGCTCCTGTATCGTCCGCAGTGGCTCCGGGCGGGGGAGGTTGTCCGTTATACACCGGACTGGCCAGCCATTCCTGGCGCAGTTCGCGCAGCCCGACCAGGATGGCTGCGCTCGCTGGCAGTGCCACCAGCATGCCGACGAAGCCGAACAGCTGGCCGAAGGCCATCAGCGCGAAGATGACCGCCAGCGGGTGCAGGCCAATGCGCTCGCCCACCAGATAGGGCGTCAGCACGCGGTTGACGATGAAGCCGGGCTTGCTGTGCGCCGGGGCCGGCAGCTTGCCGATGGCGCCGACGAAGGCGCGGGCGCGCGCCTCCACTGCTTCGTCGATGCGGTCGTGGCGGATCACCTCGACCAGATCGAGCCGTGAGACCGGGTTGAAGAAATGGATGCCGACCAGCCGTTCCGGCCGGGCGAGGCTTTCGGCGAGATCGCCGAGCGGGATCGACGAGGTGTTGGTGGCGAGGATCGCGTCCGGCTTCATGCGCGGCTCGGCCTCGGCATAGAGCTTGCGTTTGAGGTCGGCCCGCTCGGGCGCGGCCTCGATCACAAGGTCCGCGACCGCAATGCCGATGCCGTCGGGATCGGGGATCAGCCGGTCGAGCGCGTCGCGGATGCGGGGGCCGTCGCCATGGCCGAGCTTGTCGTACAGCGCCGACGCTCGCTTGATCGCGCCGCCGATCGGATCGGGCTTCACGTCGGTCAGGGTGGTGCGAATGCCCTGCCAGGCGCACCACGCCGCGATGTCGCCGCCCATCGTGCCCGCGCCGATGACGTGGACATGGCGAATGTCGTCCGGCGCCTTGCCGGCGAGGGATTTGAGCTTTTCGCGCAGGAAGAAGACGCGGATCAGGTTCTGCGCGGTGTCGCTCAGCATCAGCCGGGCGAAGGAGTCGATTTCGCCGCGCTTCATCGCCGCGAAGTCGCCGCCACGCGCCTCCCACAGGTCGATGAGCGCATAGGGGGCGGGATAATGCGCGCGCGGCGCCTGGCTCTCCGCCTCGGCCCGCATCCGGCGCGCCGCGAGGCTGCGGGCGGGGCCGAGGTCCTTGATCCGATCGACCAACCCCTGATGCGCCTGCGCCATGCCGCCGGTCGCGGCGTCGCGCACGGCGGCGCGGACATGGCGTTCGGGTACGACCGCATCGACAAGGCCGAGCGCGCGCGCCTTGCCGGCGTGGATGGTCTTGCCGGTCAGCATGTAGGTCATCGCCTGGATCGGGTCGATCTGGCGGGTGAAGCGGGCGGTGCCGCCAAGGCCGGGATGCAGGCCGATATTCACTTCCGGGAAGCCGAAGCGCGTGCCTTCCACGGCGATGCGGTGCGTGCAGGCGAGCGCGATCTCCAGCCCGCCGCCCATTGCATAGCCGTGCATCACGGCGATGGTGGGGAAGCTCAGGTCATCGAGCCGGTCGACGATGGCATGGGCCCGCTCGATGCGCGCGCGGATCGCCGCCGCATCGGTGACGCCGCGAAACTCGCCGATGTCCGCGCCGGCGAGGAAGCCCGATTTCTTGCCCGAACGCAGCACCAGCGCGCGCGGCCGGCGGTCGTCGATCAGGTCGAGCAGGCGGTCGAACTCCTCCAGCACTGCCTCCGACAGCGTGTTGGCGCTGGCGTCCTGCTTGTCCAGCACCGCCCAGGCGACATCGTCGGCATCGCGCACCAGCGTCCAATGCTCGAAGGGGGAGGGCACCTGCGAGACGGGGCCTGCCTCCGCCTGCCGTGGCTCCAGATAGTCCAGCGCCGGGTCGCTCATGCGTCTTTCCCTTCGATCCGTTCGATCAGCATCGCGCCGCCCTGTCCGCCGCCGATGCATTCGGTGGCAATGCCCTGCCGCTTGCCGAGGCGATGGAGCGCATTCACCAGATGGAGGATGATGCGCGTGCCGCTCGTCCCCACCGGATGGCCGAGCGAGATCGCGCCGCCATCGACGTTCAGCCGGTCGCGCTCGATCCGGCCCGCCGCGCCGTCGAGGCCGAGCACCTCGCGGCAGAAGCCGTCGTCCGCCCATGCGGCGAGGCAGGCCAGCACCTGCGCGGCGAAGGCCTCGTTCAGCTCCCACAGGTCGATGTCGCCCAGCGCCAGCCCGCGCCGCTTGAGGATTTCGGTGGAGGCCAGCACCGGCCCCAGTCCCATGATCGACGGATCGAGCGCCGACCATTGCGCATCGACGATGCGCGCCCTCGGCTTCAGACCATATTTCTCCACCGCCGCTTCGGACGCCAGGATCGTCCAGCAGGCGCCGTCGGTGATCTGCGAGCTGTTGCCGGCCGTGACCTTGCCATAAGGCGGCTCGAACACGGGTTTCAGACGGCCAAGCCGTTCCATGTCGCTGTCCGGCCGCACGCCGTCGTCATGGTCATGGACCTTGCCGTCGCGGGCGAAGGCCGGGGTCACTTCGTCGTCCAGCCAGCCTTCCGCCTGCGCGCGGGCGAGGCGATGGTGGCTTTCCATGGCATAGCGGTCCGCCGCCTCGCGGCTGATGCCGAACAGATGGGCGAGGACTTCGGCGGTCTGGCCCATGTTGAGCGCGGTGATCGGGTCGGTCAGCCCGCGCTCAAGCCCGATGACCGGCTTCAGGAATCCGGGACGGAAGCCCGATGCTGCTTTCAGCAGGCCGATGGGGTCCTTCTTGCCCTCCATCCCCGCCAGCCATTCCACCGCATCGCGGCGGACGACGAGCGGCGCGTGGCTCAACGCTTCGGTGCCGCCGGCGAGGATCAGGTCGGCATCGCCGCTGGCGATGTCGCGGCGCGCGAGGTCGACGGACTGCATGCCCGATCCGCAGTTGATCTGGACGGTATAGGCCGTCATCGCCGTGCCGCAGCCGAGCCGAAGCGCCGCCACGCGCGCCGGGTTCGCCTCGTCGGCGATGACGTTGACGCAGCCCAGGATGACGCGGTCGAAGGCCTCCGCGGGAAATGGCTGGCGCAGCAGCAGCGGGCGACCGCACTGGACGGCGAGGTCGACAGGCGTGAACGGCCCCGGCTCGCCGCGTGCCTTCAGGAAGGGCGTGCGGATGCCGTCGACGATGTAGACGGGGCGGCCGCTCACTCCGCGGCCTCCCGGCTGGCGGGCGCGGCGGCGGTGCCGGTCAGTTCCTCGGGCGCGAAATCGTCCACTGCAATCACCTCGTCGACAGCCTGTTCGGCGGCTTCGAGCCGCGCCGCCTCGCCGGCATCGACCAGCCCCTTCTCTTGCGCGCGGCGCCAGTCCTTGATGCCGGCCTTGCGCAGCCGGTCGCGGATCGGCTGGGTCTCGGCGACCATCTCGAAGGCGCGGGTCAGCCGGCCGACCGGTTCCTCCTCGCCGCCGACATAGATATCCCCGATCAGCCGGTCGCGTGCCGCTGACGGCTCGGTGAGGATATCCGCGACCTGCCGGATCAGCCGGTCGGACGGGCCGCGCCGCCGCCGGCCGAACGGCATGATGAAGAAGCGCAGCATCCAGCGGACGGGCGCGTAGGGGAGGTTGGCGAGAATTTCGTCGAAGCGCTGCTCGATGGTCGCGAAGCCGCTTTCCATGCAATAGGCGAGGAGGGGCCAGTCGGCATTCTGCCTGCCCTCATCCTCCCAGCGCTTGAGCGCGCCGGCCAGCAGATAGAGTTCGGACAATATGTCGCCGAGACGCGCGGACACCAGCTCGCGCCGCTTCAGCCCGCCGCCCAGCGTCAGGAAGGCGATGTCGGACAGGAAGGCGAAGGCGGCGGAATAGCGCGACATCTGCTTGTAGAAGCGCCGCGCCCGCCCCGCGTCGGGGGCCGGGGCGAACAGGCCGCCGGTCCAGCTCCGCGCGAAGGCGCGGATCGCGGTGCGCACGGTGTGCCCGACATGGCGCCACAACACATCGTCGAACCGGGTCAGCGCCCGGCCCCGATCAGCATCGCCGATGGCGCGGATCTCCTCCAGCAGATAGGGGTGGGAGCGGATCGCGCCCTGCCCGAACACCATGAGGCTGCGCGTCAGGATGTTCGCGCCTTCCACCGTGATGCCGACCGGGATCGCGCGATACTGGTTGGCGAGATAGTTGCGCGGGCCTTCGATGATCGCCTTGCCGCCATGCACGTCCATCGCGTCGTTGATGACGGTGCGCATCCGCTCGGTCGCGTGCAGCTTCATGATCGAGGCGATGACCGCCGGCTGATGGCCCTGATCCAGCCCGGCGCAGGTCAGCCGCCGTGCGCCATCGACCAGATAGGCGCTGCCGGCGATGCGGGCGAGGCGTTCCTGAACCCCCTCGAACTTGCCGATCGGCAGGTTGAACTGGGTGCGGATGCGGGCATAGGCGCCGGTCGTGTGCGCCGCGAAGGCGGCCGCCGCCGCCGACATGGAGGGCAGGGAAATGCCGCGCCCGGCCGCGAGCGCGCTCATCAGCATCTGCCAGCCCTGGCCGATCCGCGCCGGCCCGCCGATGACGTTGTCGAGCGGAATGAAGACGTCATGCCCCTCGTTCGGCCCGTTCTGGAAGGCCTGCATCGACGGCATGTGGCGGCGGCCGATCTCGACGCCGGGCAGGTCGGTCGGCACCAGCGCGACGGTGATGCCGATATCCTCCTGCTCGCCCAGCAGATGGTCGGGGTCGCGCAGCTTGAAGGCAAGGCCGAGTACGGTCGCGACCGGCCCCAGCGTGATATAGCGCTTGTGCCAGTTGAGGCGGATGCCCAGCACCTCCTCGCCCTGCCATTGGCCGCGGCAGAGAATGCCCTCATCCTCCATCGCCGCCGCGTCGGAGCCGGCCTCCGGGCTGGTCAGGCCGAAGCAGGGGATCTCGCGCCCGTCCGCCAGCCGGGGCAGCCAATGCTCCTGCTGCGCCTTGGTGCCGAAGTGCAGGATCAGTTCGCCTGGCCCCAGCGAGTTGGGGACCATCGCCGTCACCGCCGTCGCGACGGAGCGGGTCGAGATTTTCCGCACCACCTCCGAATGCGCATAGGCGGAGAAGCCGAGGCCGCCATGCGCCTTGGGGATGATCATGCCGAAGAACTTCTCGCGCTTCAGGAAGTCCCAGGCTTCGGCGGGCAGGTCGCGGGTTTCCCAGGTCATCCGCCAGTCGTCGACCATCGCGCACAGCCGCTCGACGGGGCCGTCGAGAAAAGCGCGTTCCTCGTCGGTCAG
The DNA here is from genome assembly GCA_964483275.1 of uncultured Sphingomonadaceae bacterium. Lineage (GTDB taxonomy): Bacteria > Pseudomonadota > Alphaproteobacteria > Sphingomonadales > Sphingomonadaceae > JBBCJR01. Next base: position 5,364 of record CAZACH010000071.1, read on the forward strand.
GGTCGCGGGCGGGACGGCGAGCAGGGTCGTCCAGTCGGGATTGCCGGTGAAGATCGCGGCGTCGAGCCAGGTGTCGCCCGCATCGACGGCGGCGCTCTCGGTCGGCGAGAGCGAGGGCATCACCCCGTCGACGGCGCTCAGGATGGGGCGCGACACGAGATCGCGGCGAAGTGAGGTGACGACCATAGCAAGCTTCTCCCTTGCCCGTGCCAACGCGAAACACCGCCATGGGGTCCGCGCCGTGGCACAGGCAATGATCCGGCACGGCGATGCCGGCTTGCCTATCTCTAGGGCGCGTTCGACCTGAGCTTCAAGTCGCGCTCCCGCCACAGCGGCGGAATCGCGAGCAGGAGGATGGCGAAAAGGGCGAAGGCCGCCTTGGTCGCCTGGGAGAAATCCGGGGTTTGCCAGTCGATATAGGCGACGGCATAGACCAGCACGACATGCCACGCATAGACTTGCAGCGAGTGGCGGCCGAGCAGGCGCAGGAACGGGCGCGTCATCAGCCAGCGCAGCCCGCCGGCCATGGCCTGGATCGCCTTTGAGCGGTGGCGCGGGCCGGCGATGACCAGCCAGGTGACGCCGCTGGCGGCGGCGATGAAGTTGAGCAGGCAGACCAGCCCGAAGTCCGCCCGCCGTTCATAGGGGATGAACGCGCGCAGCATGTCGAGGGACATGAGGTCATGGCTGGTCGCGATGCGGAACGGCAGGAAAAACAGGCAGAAGGCCAGCGCCGCCAGCGGGATGATCGTGCGCGCGGGCGAGAAGATGCGTTCCCAGTCGATCTTGTTCTGCGCGGTGAGCACGCCGAGGACGAGCGCCGAGAAGAACACGATCTGCCAGCCGAGCAGGTTGAAGGGGTTGCGCACGCCGAGCGGGCCGTCGCCCCGCAGCAACTCGTTGACCGGCACGGTGAACAGCTTGTGGACGCTGAGCTGGGCGGCCGTCCACAGGATGGCGGAGGCCAGCAGGACCCACGATCCCCGCCCCTTCATCGTCAGCCAGACCGCGAAGGGCGCGACGAGCATGTAGAAGATATATTGGGGCAGGATGTCCATGTAGGTCGGCTGGTAGAGCATCAGCGCGGCGGACAGCACGCGCAGGGTGTTGCCGGGATGCAGGTCGCCGATCCAGTTCGACCAGATGGTGCCGGCGTGCGGCAGGAAGGCGATGGCGGCCAGAATCGTCGCCAGCACCGCCAGCACATAGACATAGAGGTCGCGGGCGCGCGCCCAGATGGCGCGGGCGCCGGCGGCGAACCCGCCTTTTTCCATTTTCCGGACGTTGATGACGCCGATCAGAAAGCCGGACAGGAAGATGAAGCCCTGGGCATCCTCGACGAAGGCGAGTTGATTGTGATTGACCTTGACGAGCCAATAACCCCCGGCGAATGTCAGGTGGTTGATCAGCATGAAGATGAGGAAATAACCTCGAAAACCGTCGATAATTTCTACTCGTCGCATCCTGCGCTCATCTCACCTCAACTGTTTCCGACACATTCGCACGCATGTGGCGCACGCATATGGGTCGGGCATGCGGCATCGGCAATCGTCGCCAGTTCGCCCGCAAAACGCACATCGGTTCCAAAAGGACAAGAGGCCACGCAATGCAATTAGACAGACGTGATCTTTTTCGCGTCGGCATGGCGGTCGCCGCCGCCGCCGCGCTGCCCGCGAACCTGGCTTTCGGGCAAAGCCGGCCCTTTTCCTTCGAGCGCCTCGTCGCGCGGGCGCGGGCGATGGCGGGCGGCGCCTATCGGGAGCCTTATCGGCCCCGGCCCGATATCACGCAGCGGATCGACTATGATGCCCATGGCAAGATCAGGTTCCGCACCGACAAGGCGCCGTTCGCCGACAGCGGCTATCCGGTCACTTTCTTCCATCTGGGCCAATATTTCAGCAAGGCGGTGCGCATGTACCTCGTCCAGCGGGGCGAGGCGCGCGAGTTCAAATACAGCACGGCGCTGTTCGACATGCCGGCCGACAGCCCGGCGCGGGCGCTGCCCGCCGATGCGGGTTTCGCCGGTTTCCGCTTCCAGGAATGGCATGGCGCCGAGGACTGGCGGACGCAGGACTGGGTGGCATTCCTCGGCGCCTCCTATTTCCGGGCGATCGGCGGGCTGGGCCAGTACGGCCTGTCGGCGCGCGGCATCGTCCTCGATGCCGCCGTGCCGGACAGGCAGGAGGAGTTTCCCGACTTCGTCGAGTTCTACATCGAGGAGGTGGCCAGCCCCGACGCCCCCGTCATCGTGCACGCGCTGCTCGACGGGCCGAGCGTGACCGGGGCGTTCCGCTTCAAAATGACGCGCGGGCTGGACCGCAGCAAGGGCGTCATCATGGACATCGACAGCGCTCTCTTCCTGCGCAAGGACGTGGCCCGGCTGGGGCTGGTGCCGCTCACCTCGATGTTCTGGTACGGCGAATATGGCCGCGACCGCCTCAATGACTGGCGGCCGGAGGTGCATGATTCCGATGGCCTTGCCCTGTGGACGGCGGACGGCGAGCGCATCTGGCGGCCGCTCAACAATCCGGCGGCGGCGACGGTCTCCGCGTTCGTCGGCGACAATCCCAGGGGCTTCGGGCTGCTGCAACGCGACCGGGACTTCAATAATTACCGCGACGGGGTGCGTTACGATCGCCGGCCGAGCCTGTGGGTCGAACCGCTGAAGCCGCTCGGCAAGGGATCGGTGGAGCTTCTGGAAATCCCCACCGACGACGAGATCCACGACAATATCGGCGCTTTCTGGGTGCCGGCCGAGCCGGCGCGGGCCGGCAACAGCTATGAACTGTCCTACCGCCTGCACTGGACGAACGAGGAGCCTTATATCGCCCAGAATATCGCGCAGACGATCGGCACCTGGGTCGGGCGGGGCGGCGAGCCGGGCAAGCCGCGCCCCGACAATGTCTGGCGCTTCGCGGTCGAGTTCGATCGTCCGGCGGTGATGCGCCGGATTCCCTATGGCGTCTTCCCCGATGTCGTCATCACCGCGTCGGAGGGGAAGGTGCTGCGGCGCTTCGCCGAGCCGGTGCCGGACGGGAATATCTGGCGGGCGGTGTTCGACATGGAGATCGCGCCCGACAAGATCGCCGAGCTCAGGCTTTACCTGGAACTCGACGGCGAACCGCTGACCGAGACATGGCTCTATCAGTTCGACCGGCGGCAGATGATACGCGGCTGAGAGGGTGGGGGCGGGTGGCCGCCGCCCGCCGTCAGGCCCCCGCGTTCCTGGTGCGGTTCGCGAGCATCTGGGTGAGTATCACCACCCGCTGGCGCGCCGCCGTCCAGTCCCGCGAAGGATATATACGCATCTGGTTGACGAGGGTGCGCAGCTCTTTCTTCCACTCTTCGACGACGTTCGGCATCACTCTATGTCCATCCTTCGACCAACAAGGGTCGAACGAAAAGGCGGGGGGCGCCGGTTCCATGTCCGATCGCCAGAGACGGCGGAAACACGGGATAATCCCGCGTACATGCTGGCGGGCGCGACGCTGGGACAGGCGGGGCTGAAGGTATGGCGACGGGCCGTTCAGCGCGCGCGTCTTGCTGCCCGATCCAGAGTCAGCGCCCTGATTGTCGCCGCGACGCCCAGTGCCAGCATTGCCGTGAGGACGACCGCGTAGAAACCGGCGCTCTGCTTGGGTGGGCCATGGAGCAGATGGTCGAGCGTCGGCACCAGCAGCGACAGGGCAAGGCCGCAAAAGGCGCTCCATGCCGCCGCCAGCGGTGCCGCGCCGAGCCGGTTCGCCGCAACCGCCGCCGCGATCATCACGGCCGCGACGAGCAATTCGTCCAGCGCAAGCGGCAGGAAGCGCGGATCGCCCCACCAGCGCGCGATCTCGCCAAGCGCCAGCAGCGTCGCGGCGAGGAGGGTGAGAAGGCGAAGCGCGATCATGCCGGCCAAGGGCATAGAGAGCGGATCGCGGCCGATCAACCGGCGCGCCTGCGCGACCTTTCTGTCGACATGGCCGTCAGCCGCGGTTCCGCCGCCGCGCCGCCGGACGATCCTCAGGCGCGTCGCGCCCCGACGAGGCCGAACGGTGCGCCCAGGGGATCGACGCACT